>NZ_JCAMRX010000021.1:20595-94656 GCF_059821285.1 Spirulina sp. LEGE 11439 | reverse complement strand
AGTCACCAGTCACCAGTCACCAGTCACCAGTCACCAGTCACCAGTCACCAGTTACAAGAGGAATGAAAATTGTTTTTTTTGGTACGCCACAGTTTGCTGTTCCCAGTTTAGAACGATTGTTAAATGAGCCGGAAATCGAGGTTTTGGCGGCAGTGACGCAGCCCGATCGCCCAAGAGGAAGAGGTAAAAAACTTATTCCTTCTCCGATTAAAAAAATTGCTCTAGAGCATCAAATTCCAGTTTGGCAGCCCAAACAAATTAAGAAGGCCAAGAAAACTCTCAATTTACTGCGAGAAACTGATGCCGATGCGTTTATTGTTGTTGCCTACGGTCAAATTCTATCTCAAGAAATTCTTGATATGCCTCGTTTGGGCTGCATTAATGGTCACGGTTCTCTGTTGCCTCAATATCGCGGGGCGGCTCCGATTCAATGGTGTATTTATCATGGGGAAATTGAAACGGGAATGACAACAATGCTCATGGATATCGGGATGGATACAGGAGCGATGTTATTAAAGTCTTCTCTGGCGATCTCTCTCCTCGATAATGCTCGACAGGTTGCGATCGCGCTTTCAGAAAGTTGTGCTGATTTATTAGTAGAAACGCTATTGAAATTACAAGCAAAAGATATTACTCCCATTCCTCAAGATAATAGCTTGGCAACTTATGCCCCTTTAATTTTAAAAGCCGATTATCGTTTGGATTGGACGCATACCGCGATCGCACTTCACAATCAGATTCGAGCATTTTATCCGAACTGTGTCGCCCAATTTCGCGAGAAACCTTTGAAAATCTTGGCAACAATTCCGATCGGAGAAGAATGGCGATCGCAATTGCCCTCAGAAATTCAACAGCGATTGCAATCTGCTAATTTATCAACCATGACCGGACAACCGGGAGAAATTGTCGGTATTATCAAGAAATTGGGCGCAATCGTACAAACTGGAACAGGATTATTACTCTTACAAGAAATACAATTATCCGGCAAGCGACCCCAATCTGGTTGGGATTTCGTCAACGGTTCTCGCTTAAAAGCTGGAGAAACAATAAGCTAATTTTATACTCCGCAATCTGCAACTGATGACGGGTGACAGTGATGTGGGGACTGTTCAAAATACTGACACCCCAAACAAGGACCTTCTGGATTTACCGCACAGCGCAAGAGTTCCGATCGCGCATTAAAGCGGCAATTTGCATCGCCAATAATCCAGTGTCCGTCAACTTGAGTTCGTTCTTGAGGCGGTTTTGCCGATTGAACGTAAATGGAAATTTTGTTGAGGCGATATCCATCAATCTTGTAGCGATAGTGGTGATGGCGTTCTAAAACGGCGTAAGTCTTACCAGCAACATCGACATAATTCCCCGGTTGCGGCATCCAATCTAAATACACTTCCCCCAAATTTTCTTGGGGGTGCGTCAAAATAATCTCTGTGGGCAATGAATCTTGCTCCATATGGCTCTGATTGTGTTTTAGACTACAACTAATTTAGTGTAACGCAATTTGAGCTTCTCGTTCTCTCTCTCTTTGCGATCGCTTAATCTTTCTGATGGCTTCTCATGAATATAACTCTATTATTTTTCTGGATCGAAAAATAGTATGATTTACTGGTGAGATGTTATATTGCCCAATCGATGAAAATAGGACTTATAGAGTTGCCCTATCTCTATCTCCTTGACCCTAACGGTAATAATTGGGTGGAACTCAATGATAGTCCTCTGATTAGCAAGCAAATTCTGATGGCGAATTTGCTTGCGGGTGGATTTGAGGTTGAGCTATTCAATCTTAAGGAAGGTTCGGAGGAAGAAGAATTAGGCACGGTGCAATGGAAAGGCATGACGCTACGCAAAGTGATTCGAGGTCGCCAAATTTCATCCCTCGATCCTCATGCCTGCGATGCTTGGGGGGTTACCAATAACTTCACCATGTATCGGGAAATGGCTTGTCGAATAGTACGACATTTAGCAGAGGGTAAGAAACCTATTGTTATGGGAGGGTCGGACGTTTTAGCCGAACCAAAGCCCTATTTCCAAGCAGGTGCAGAGGCGATCGTCATAGATAAGTCTGGGGCAGCTAATTGGTCGATTTTTGATTATATCTTGGGAAAAGAGCCGCGATCGCCTCTGTCGGGAGTTGTTTTTGCCGATGGCAGACAATATCAGAAAACCTTACACCCCCTACACCCCCAAGATTGGGATTTGCCAACCGTAGAGGTGGCGCAAACCTGTTTGGGGAATACATCAGAATTTCTCGAGCCTGACGAAGCGATCGCTTTATTACCCATCGGCTCGGTTATTGCCGATCTCGGTTGCGATCGCACTTGCAATTTCTGCCAAACTCCAACCTACCGCACGGGGTATTTACGCATGACTCCCCAACGTACTTTAGAGTGGTGTTGGCGACAAAAAGCAGCAGGTGCCCGTAGTATTACCTTAGAATCCGACCAATTTTTAGGGCGGGTTTTATTTGGGGACGAAGGACGGCAAGAAATTCTTGATATTGTCAGTCAATTGCGAGAATGGGAGTTACCGGTCGCTTGGCCTAATGGCATAGAAATTCGCAAGGCCACTCGGGGTCGAGGTCGCGATCGCAACCCTGATGACCTCCTCCCAGATGAAGAAATGGTCGAAGCAATGTGGGGATGGGATGGGAAAGTCGGCTGTTTTTATGCTTATATTCCCGCAGAACGTCCTTTTATCGGCCGACAAAACTACAAGAAACTATTACCTTGGCAACAGCATTGTCAGATGCTAAAAACCATTACTCGAGCAGGAGTTCCTAACATTAGCTATGGTATTATTGTTGGCTTACCCGATGATGATGAAGATAGTTTATTGTATCTCGAAGAGGCGATTCACGACCTCTATCAAGAATTAAAAGGAATTAATCCCAGCTTAAATTTTTTTACCGTTCCTAATGCAATTATTCCGATTCCCGGAACGCCACAAGCTCATAATATACGAGAGTCAAAATTAATTCGTTTTGACGATCCTCTGATTTACGGCAATATGTGGACGGCTTCTTGCGATACTCACAATATGAGTTACGAACAAGTATCGAATTGGCAAATGCGCCTTCTTAAGATTGGTAATGACTGGGGACTTTTAAGTGCAGCATAAAAGCAAAGGATTTCACAGCAAATGTCAAAGATTATCGATCGCTTATCGCCAAATTCCTCAACTCCGCTCTGGAAAAAAACTCAACTTGAATCAGCTCTCGTCGGTAGTCAACTTCCTAACTGGGTTAGCCAGAGTTATAACACTTTTGCGAACACTATGCGTCAGGAAGATTTTCCCTGTTTCTTTGGTACATTAGCCGAACAGAAAGAAATGATCCGCTATGCGATCGCTCCTTTGGTTCAAACACCAGAATCTTACGAGCATCTTATCGAAGCCGTTTATCTTTACTTAGAAGAAGAAGGGAACTTTGCTCGGGATTCTACAGGGGACGATCCGCTTTTTTTGACCCTTGTTGTCTTTTTGCCACCAGAAGAAGCAGAGCATTCCTTGGAATATTATGCCGAACAAGCGTATATCTTTTTGAATGGGTTACACCAATACGATCGCATTCCTTGGCCTGCCGATATTCCTACCGATTCCAGCAATTCTAATTGGCGTTATTGTTTGGGAGGGCGTAGTTTATTTGTGAATGTTTGTACTCCAGCCAATCACAATCGGCGATCGCGCAATTTAGGACCGGGTTTAACAATGGTTATTAATCCAGAAGACTTATTTGAAAAAGCGTGGAAGCGTTGGGGAGAAGAACCTCGCCGAACGATCTATCAAAAAGTAGAAAAGTACGATCTCATTCCACCTCATCCTATGGTGATGCCGTGGAAACCCGAGGAAGAGCGGGATCATGCTCATGCAAACGTAACTGTTTTAGCTGATGACAACGAAAGCTATTTGTTTTTTCCCTTTCAGTTTTCTGCCCCTCATCAAAGCCAAAAAAGTTGCCCTCTGCATCGATCTTCGGTTTCTTCAATATCAGAGAAAATATGAGTTTTCTCTGAAAGTTAATCATTCGAATTGGCAATTTTATAGTAGAGAAAGAGCGTCCATTGCGACTTTTTGGAAACATTTAGAAGACTTGTATGCCAGAGTAAAGGGTCTTGAATTACTGCCGTTTGTCCGGAAATCCTTAAAGTTAATTCATTAGGATGAGAAACGTGCATTTTTTCTTTCTTCGGCGTTGGCCAACTGTTACTTTTAGGGATTACTTGCAAAATGTCATCTTTCCCTTCACTCCCTATTAAAGAAAAAGTAACACCAATTTTAGCCCCGCTATAGAGAATATCAACATCTTGATGCCATAATCGATCGCCTTGTCCAGTATTAATTCGTCGCAAAAACCAGAGAACCAATTCACAAGGACTTTGCAATATTTGCTCGATTTGTTCGATCAAAGCAGGAGATTTGCCAACTTGCTCAAAAGCTGGATAATTAGGCAAACAGGTGAACCAATCATCCCCACAATAGATTCCTTCCATAATCATCGATTCTTCTACCGGGATAGTTGCCTCTATTTGTCGAGCCTCCTCGTACAGATTGTTAGCAAGGGATTGAGAAATAATATTTTCTGCGACAATGTAGCCATTGTCAATAAAATTTTGGTTGACTGGGGCTATCAACATAATTACCTTTGAATGCACGATGAATATATTATCATTAATCCGCGTTCAGTTCGATTTAACTTACAATCTTATTATGAATGAATCTGTATCAAATAATCATCAAAATTCAACTGTAGAGAAAAACCAAAGATCGCGCTATATTCTCGGTTTCATTTTACTGGCAGGAGTCAGCTTGATTTTAGGATCGGGTTTTCCTATCATCAAAAAAGTTGTTTTCGGTCTTTCTCCGCAATTATTGACCACAAGTCGTTATGCTATTGCTGCCTTGGTTTTATCTCCCTTACTCTGCAATCTGAATCGGTCATTAATTCGAGATGGTACGATTATCGGATTGCTCTTTTTCGGTCTTTCCTTTCTTGAATGCGTGGCACTCGAGGATATATCTGCCAGTCGAGCCGGATTTACGTTTGCTTTAAGTATAGTGTTTGTGACTCTCTTGGAAATTCTTCAAGGCAAATCTCTTCCTCCCATTTCTCTTTTTTGTGCGACATTAGCTTTTGCCGGAATTACTCTGATGTCTTGGCAAAGTGGAGAGCCTTTAATTGGAAGCATTTGGATGATCCTTGCTGCTATCTTAGATTCAGTCTATATTATTGTCATCGAACGTGCCGTCGCCATTCATCCTCCATTAAAGTTAGCAGCAGTGAGTTGCTGGATTCCTGCAATTCTCGGCTTAATTTGGTCTGCTCCCGAGCTGGCTAATGAGTGGATGGCGATCGCGGATAATATCTGGGGATTGCTTTATTTAGGAGTAGTTGCGATCGCTCTTGTTGGTGTCCTAGAAAACCTTAGTCAGCAATGGGTTCCCGGTAATGAGGTTGCGATTTTCCGCACCCTAGAACCCTTAGCGGCAGCTTTTCTTTCTTTTTGGTTTCTGGGCGAAACCTTCAATCGTTATGATTATCTGGGTTCGGCAATGGTTCTCAGTGGCATTATTTTACTGATATCCTACAAAGGAAAAGAGTTAAGAGGTTCAACCACCTCAGAGAATTTCCCCAATCTTGGAGTTTTTTCTGCTTCTGAAGAGAAAGAATAACCCAATCTTCAACCTTAAAAATAGGATTGAAGCGTCCCACGACGACGCACATCCAAGGTCGCGCAGTGAAAAGAACCAAGGAAAGGATAGTAATGTTCAAATTCACAAAGAATAGTCTTAAAACCCCAATCTTTTAAAGATTTAATTAAAGCCTCTTGAGATTTCTCTACTACGATTCTTTTTTCATCTAACATGAGAACATTAACCCCAATCCACTCACTCATCAAATTCAGTTTAACTTTCGGATTATAATTGGGTTTTGGCGCAACCAAAATATCCCAACTTTTGAGAATTTTGGGCAGTGTATCAATGTTGATAAATTCAGGATTAACCAAAACTTTTCCAGGAGCGAGAGGCATAAAACTGGTATCAATATGAACATTATAAGGATAAAGTGACTCCAACGTATGAATGCGATATTCATCTCCCAGGTGACGTTGAAGCCATTTTATTCCTAACTGGTTGGTAACATGGCTTCGCTGCCCAAAAATATCTCGTCCGCAGCGTACAAAATCGGCTGCATCAAAGACGGGTTCAAATTCATTAACAACAAATTTTAACTTTTCTCCCGGTTTAGCAAACTGGAAATCAAAGTTGTACTGTTCGTCCAATAGTTGTGGTTTTGGAGCTGCCGTCCATTTTGCTCCTGCTTGAAAATATTCTCGTAATAGAGGGCGAAATGACCATGCTTCAAAGTAACGACTGCGATCGGCCATAGGAGCTTCAATAATTTCATTGCCAATAACCAAAAAGACATCCCGAGGATTTGCGGCACAAAAACCATTCGGCATTTGCCATGCTGGAGTTGCATAAGATTGGTTATGATTTCTCGGCTCGACTTGACGAACTTTAACACCTTCTGACTCGAGAATATCAATAAATCCATTGAGGTCTTTTTCGGCAGCTGCTACTAATTCTTCTGGGTAACAAGCATGAGCAACAAAGATTTCCTTGATAGATTCCAGTTCTTCTTGAGGAAACGTCCATTTATTAATAATGTCAAGGTAGGGATAAATCGCTCCTTTTACATTACCAACAATTACTTCTTCAAGTAAATCCCACTCATTATAAGAACAAACAGGAAAATTTGAATTTTTCAACAAATCAATTTCCATGCCTAAGTATTAGTATTGTAGCAATATAATTTTACAATATTGTTTATTTTTAATTTTTTCTTTGATTTTATACAAAAAATAAATCTAAAAAAAGTCAGTAAGTTTCCTCAAAAAACTTTGAGCGTTGCAGCGTAACCAAACTTATACCAAGGAAGAATCACAAGTACAAAAGTAAAAAAATATCTCAAAACAAAAACATTAAACGAACAAATGAGATCGTACTAACTTTACAAAATTTTAAGATTGTGGTATTCTGTAAAATAGAAAGAGGTACAAATGTACAAAACAATCATACGGTCGTAACAACTTTCATTTTTCCTGTTGTACCGATAAACCGAATAAACACCCCCAACAATAAATTATGAAATCCGATTTAGTTATCCTTTACCATCGAGAACCTTACGATGAAGTTGTTGAAAATGGCGTAATTCGCTATCAACCGAAAAAAAGTCCCAATGGAATTCTTCCAACCTTAAAAAGTTTTTTTGAGAATGTGAACAGGGGGACTTGGATTGCGTGGAAACAAGTAAATGCTAAACAAAAAGCAAGTTTTGAAAAGAAAGTAAATATTGAAGGGGAAGGAAACTATAGTGTTTGTCGTATTCCTCTCAGTTCCGAGCAAGTTAAACACTTCTATCATATTACGTCGAAAGAAGCATTCTGGCCAATTCTTCACTCTTTCCCTTATCATTTCACTTCAGAAACTTCCGATTGGGAAAATTTCCAAGAAATCAATCGCTTGTTTGCAGAAGCGGCTTGCGAAGAAGCAGCTGATGATGCGTTAATTTGGATTCACGATTATAATCTTTGGTTGGCTGCTGCTTATATCCGTCAGCAAAAACCCAATGCTCGTATCGCCTTTTTTCATCATACCCCCTTTCCTTCTGTTGATATTTTTAATATTTTGCCGTGGCGAGAAGAAATTGTTGATAGTTTATTATGCTGCGATATTGTTGGCTTTCACATTCCTCGTTATTCAGAAAATTTTGTAAATGTTGCTCGGAGTTTGCGAAAGATTGAAATTGTCGAAACAAGAGAGGTCTCTGAGCATATGACTTCAGTGGGAATGGCATTAGCCGAACCGGAGGTCATCAGCAAAATTCGCCACAAAAATCAATTGGTCAGAATCGATCCTTTTCCTGTAGGAACGAATCCTCAACACATTCTCAACACTTTAGAGAAGGAAGAAACGCAACAACATATCGAACAAGTTCGCCAAGAATTAAATGGAAGAAAATTGATTGTTGCTGCAGGCCGTGTCGATTATGTTAAAGGGAATCAAGAAATGCTGGAGGCATATCAGCGCCTTTTAGAACGTCGTCCCGATCTGCATGGTAAAATTAACTTTGTGATGACTTGTGTTTCGGCGGCAGCAGGAATGCGGATTTACAAAACCGCTCAAAATCAAATCGAACAATTAGCGGGGAAAATTAATGGACGCTTTGCTAAACTCGATTGGATGCCCATTTTACTCTTTACTCAACCGGTTCCTTTCCATCATTTGATTGGTTATTATAAAGCAGCCGATATTTGCTGGACAACTCCTCTGCGTGATGGTTTGAATTTGGTCGCCAAAGAATATATTGTTGCTCATGAAGGTAAAGATGGCGTATTAGTTCTTTCTGAGTTTGTCGGTGCTGCAGTTGAATTACCTCAAGCTGTTCTCACGAATCCTTACTCAACTAAACGTATGGATGAAGCGATTGAATTTGCCTTGGAAATGCCCCTCGAGGAACAAAGCGATCGCATGGAAAAAATGTACGCGACTGTTACCCAATACGATGTAAAATATTGGGCCGATCGCTTGTTTGCCTTATTCCAAGAAACAAAACGAGAAACAAGCTCGGAAATGGCCGGAGTGAGCTAGTTTTTCATTAACGCTTCCGTTTCTCAACTTTGACACATAAACAAGAACTTGAGTTCTTGTTTATGTGTCAACAAAAAGGTCGTTTTTCAGTTATTTTCAAGCCATTAAAATTTTTAAAATTTCTTCAGAGAAAAAAATAGACAAAGGCATGGTAAAGTTACGGAGAACAACTTCCGTAAAAACACGTAGAATTGTTGAACAATAATTTCAGCAAAATTGCAGTGTATTCCCAGCGTCAAAATTTATTTGACTTTCTCAATCAGTGGTAATTCAGTATTTTCTAGGAAGGAATAGAAACAATTTTACGCTAATCTTAAGTGAAACTCTGAAATGATAAAAGTTTTGCTAAGTAAACTTGCCCTTGCCATGAACAAGAGAGATAAGTTATCAAGGATGAGTTCACAAATATTATACAAAAATCAATCTAGGGTAATGCGCGATCGCTTTGTTTGATTTTTGTTTGATTTTTAAATTTTTATCAGCATGGATTGGGAATGAGGAATCAACTCGACAAACATCTACCAAATCTCTTAACGCTACCACCCGAGCCGATTAAGAGCAAACGTAAATATTCTAAACTGACATCCCAAAAAAGAAGTAAAGTTCTCATTGTTACACAATTTTATCCTCCCGACTACGCAGCAACGGGACAGTTAATTGCCGAACTGGCCTCGCAACTGGGCAAGTTAGGCATGAGAGTCAGTATTTTTACCGGACAGCCCGGATATGTATTCGATAAAGATATTGCCCCTAAACGAGAAAGCATTGAGCGAGTGAGTATCCGGCGATCGCGGACATCTAGGCTCTGGCCCCTGCGAATTCGCGGACGGGCGATCAATGGCTTATTGTTCTGCGCTCGCGTTGCAATGCACCTCATCAAAAATCCTCGCAGCCAGCATCTTTTTCTCTTTACCAGCGAACCTCCATATTTATCGGTATTGGGATATTTAGCTCATAAATTGCTAGGCATTCGCTATGCCTGCTTGCTTTACGATCTCTATCCCGACGTTGCGGTAGCCTTACAGGTCGTCCCTCAAAAGCATGGGTTAGTCAAATTTTGGGATTGGCTCAACCGCAAAATTTGGCAGAAAGCAAGGGGAATCATCGTTTTAAGTTCTTCCATGAAAGCACGAGTCGTCGCAAAATGTCCGGAAGTCGAACATAAAGTCAGTGTTATTCCCAGTTGGGCCGATCCCGAGGCGATCGTGCCGCGAAATAAGCAAGAAAATTGGTTCGCTCGTCAATTCGGAACCAGCGATCGCTTTACCGTGCAGTATTCTGGCAACCTCGGTCGCTGTCACGATCTTGACACAATTTTAACGGCAGCAGAATTGTTGCGGGATGACTCCATTCAATTTCTTTTTATCGGTCACGGGGCGCAGTTGCAAGCCTGCCAAGAGCGCGTAGAACAATTGAATTTGACCAATTGCCGATTCCTACCCTATCAAGATAAATCAGTTTTGCCTTATTCCCTAACGGCTTGCGATTTATCTTTAGTGAGTATTAGTCCGGGGTTAGAAGGATTAGTTGCCCCGAGTAAACTTTATGGGATTCTCGCTTCGGGTCGTCCGGTGGCTGCTGTTTGCGAACCGCATTCCTATCTGCGATCGCTGCTGGATGAAGCGCAATGCGGTGCCGCATTCGATAATGGAGACGGGCGAGGATTAGCTGATTATATCCGCTATTTGGCTGAAAATCCTGACATTGCCCGCTATGCAGGCAGTTCTGGGCGGAAATATCTCAATGCCCACTTTACACCGGAAATTGTTGCCCAACAATATTTACAAGTATTAAATCAGGGGAATTGATAGTTGGGAATTGGGAAAGGATGGCTTTTTCTACTCATCTCTTTTCCAGCCACACCTGATAATCTTTTTACTTCAACAATTCGGTTAATTCCTTCGCAGAGGTTCCGAGAATTCGAGCCAAAGTATTCATTTCTTTGTTGCTAAAGCCATCGCGAATTTCCATAACCTCTTTCGCAGATTTGCCGAGAATGCGCGAGAGGACTTTGAGTTGCTCATCCGTCACTTCTTTACCGCGATAAATATCGCGTAATTCTTGCGGAGATAAACGATAGGAATTACAGAAAAACACGAACTCTTTGTCACTGACATCCAGTTCTCTTTGGCGATCGCGCAGAAGAAAAGCGATCGCCCTTGTACCATGTTCTGGACGCTTAGCATTTTCCAGATAGCGCTCCATCAACTTGGTCACTTTTGCCGGATTTCCTCCTCTCTGCTTGATCAAGTCCGTGCAGGCCATTTGTAAGGCCTTTGTTAAAGTTTCATTATCTTCGTGAAGTTGTTCGTCTTCATTGAGAGTTTCGACAATTCTCGCAGCTATTTCCGGGCTACAGAAACCGACTTCTCGATCTTCATAAAAAATCGCAATATAGCTGCGATCGGAATTAAATTCGAGATGCAGGGGTTGATTGGTCTGTTTCATTAGCCTAGTATCTTACGATCGGGTTTGCAGATAAACTACCGAGAAAAGCGAATAGCAGTGCAGAACGTGCGGATATGCACGATAATTTTGATCATAGCGGTTTGCGCCATCGGTTCGGTCGCATCTCGCTGGGGAAATCGTCTCCATTGTAAACCACGTTGCTCAAAGCATGAAGGGTAAAGAAGATGAAGATCGGGAAATTTCCCCAAAGAGTGATAATCTGTAGAATGGAAAATTTCACATTAGCTTAAGACTTTCCTTTCCGCTTAGCGATCGCGATCGGTTATTGCCATCTAGTTATTGCCATTAAAGCGATGACCCGCAAAACAATTACCAGCAAATCGTTTACCACTAAGTTGTTGGATTGTCAAGCATAACGAACTGTCAAAATAGCATTTAAGCATGGTAGCCACAACAGAACAAACCAACATTGGAAAAATCGTGCAAGTCATCGGCCCCGTTGTCGATGCTGAATTTCCCAGTGGAAAAATGCCACAAATTTATACGGCTTTAAGAATTGAAGGCAAAAACGAAGCGGGTAATGATATTGCCGTTACCTGTGAAGTGCAACAACTTCTTGGAGATAACCAAGTCCGCGCCGTTGCCATGAGCGGAACAGACGGCCTCGTGCGCGGAATGAACGTTATCGATACCAATTCCCCCATCAGCGTTCCCGTGGGTAAAGTCACCCTCGGTCGCATTTTCAACGTTTTGGGAGAACCCGTCGATAATAAAGGCGACGTGAATGCCTCGGAAACCTCGCCCATTCACCGTGCGGCACCAAAACTGACAGAATTGGACACCAAACCCACTGTTTTCGAGACCGGAGTGAAGGTAATCGATCTTCTGACTCCCTATCGTCGCGGCGGTAAAATCGGTCTGTTTGGCGGTGCTGGCGTGGGCAAAACCGTCATTATGATGGAATTGATCAATAATATTGCCATCAATCATGGGGGAGTCTCCGTATTTGGTGGTGTAGGGGAACGCACTCGCGAAGGGAATGACCTCTACAATGAAATGATCGAATCCAACGTTATCAACCCGGACAACCTCAACGAGTCCAAAATTGCTTTGGTTTATGGTCAGATGAACGAACCTCCCGGCGCTCGGATGCGCGTGGGACTGTCTGCGCTGACGATGGCGGAATATTTCCGCGATGTCAACAAGCAAGACGTATTGTTGTTCATTGATAATATTTTCCGTTTCGTCCAAGCAGGTTCGGAAGTCTCCGCACTCCTCGGACGGATGCCCTCGGCAGTAGGATATCAGCCGACTTTAGGAACGGATGTGGGGGACCTGCAAGAACGCATTACCTCGACAAAAGAAGGTTCAATTACTTCGATTCAAGCGGTTTACGTCCCTGCGGATGACTTAACCGATCCCGCACCAGCAACAACCTTTGCTCACTTAGATGGAACAACGGTACTTTCTCGGGGGTTAGCTTCTAAAGGCATTTATCCGGCTGTGGATCCCCTCGGTTCGACTTCTACCATGTTACAGCCGAATATTGTCGGTGACGAACACTACGATACGGCTCGGGCGGTACAAGCAACGTTGCAGCGTTACAAAGAATTGCAAGATATTATTGCGATTCTCGGTTTGGACGAACTTTCCGAAGACGATCGCCAGACCGTCGATCGCGCTCGCAAAATTGAACGATTCTTGTCTCAACCTTTCTTTGTCGCTGAGGTATTTACGGGGTCTCCCGGTAAATATGTAACCTTAGAGGACACGATTAAAGGATTCCAAATGATCCTCAAGGGTGAGTTAGACGATCTGCCCGAACAAGCATTTTACTTGGTTGGGGATATTGAAGAAGCCAAGGCCAAAGCTGCAAAAATGAAGAAAAGCTAGTTTCAACAGGTTGGTTGGACATGGCGAATGTGATTCGCCGTCCCCCAACCTCAATTATCAACGATCGATGATGGGTAGTTGGTAATTGATAATTACCCTTTTGATGGGATTGCAAAAGAAAGAGGAATTAAGAAACAATGACATTAAATGTTCGCGTTATCGCTCCTGATAAGACCATTTGGGACGATGAATGCCAAGAAATTATTTTACCCAGCAGTACGGGACAGCTAGGAATTTTAAGCGGTCATGCACCGTTATTAACTGCCCTTGATGTGGGAGTCATGCGGGTGCGTCCCGAGAAAGATTGGCTGGCGATCGCGCTATTTGGCGGTTTTGCTGAAGTTGAAGACAACACCGTAACCGTGATGGTGAATGGCGCTCAACGGGGAGATGAGATCGATCGCGATGGGGCGAAAGCCGATTATGAGGAAGCGATCGCCAATCTCAGTAAAGTTGCCGAAGGCGATCGACCGGGTAAAATCCAAGCCGAACAAGCTTTAAGACGAAAGCGCTCTCTTTTTCAGGCGGCTGGCGGCATGGTACAAAGCTAGTGATAGCAAAAGCGAGATGGAAATCGACTCTCCATCTCGCAACTTTAAAAAAGGTATTTTTAATTACTACCCGTAAAAACGACTTCTGGAAATTTATCTTGAGCTTTGATCATGGGAGTACGCTTGCCTTCTTCTTGCCAATAGTTAATCACTTCGGTGGCTTGATTGAGAAGTTCGATGCGCTCGGTTTCGCCGATCCAATTCTTGGATTCTAATTCCGTTTTGAGTTCTTCCCAAGCATCGGTGCGCGGCCAGAAAAAATACTTGGTTAGGGGACTAGTACCTTTTCCGACGACTTGATCGACGGCGATCGCGACATTCGCGTCCAACCACAGGATTTTTAAAATAAATCTAGCGTCTGTTTCTATTTCCAATTGACTTTCTCCTATTTTCGTCTGGGACGGGGTGAAACGATAAAATTCACAATTCTTAATTGTAGCTCGAATTTAGCATGTTAAGGAAATAAAATGATTATTATTTTTGATATCGATGGTGTGGTGCGAGATGTAGGTGGCTCTTATCGTCGGGCGCTTGCGGATACAGTGGAAGAATTTACCCAGAGGGCATACCGTCCTACGAATGAAGATATCGATCGCCTGAAGTCTGAGGGAATTTGGAATAATGATTGGGAAGGCTCTCAAGAGTTAGTTTATCGGTATTTTGCATCTCAAGGAAAGACTCGCGAGGAAATTGCGCTAAATTACGAGGAAATTGTTGATTTTTTCCAATCTCGCTATCGTGGGACGGATAGTGAAAATTTTAATGGTTACATTACCACGGAACCGTTATTATTGCAAGTTCATTATTTAGAAAGTTTGAGTAAAAATGGTATAGCATGGGGCTTTTTTAGTGGTGCAACCCGAGGCTCTGCGGAATATATTTTAAGGAAGCGTTTGGGTTTGGATAATCCGATTTTAATTGCGATGGAAGATGCACCGGGAAAGCCAGATCCGACGGGTCTTTTTGAGACAGTTAAACAGTTAGAAAGCAAACATAATATTGAGAAAAATTTGACGGTATTTTATGCAGGAGATACGGTTGCAGATATGTATACAATTGAGAAAGCAAAGTCATTACAGCCGGAAAGGAATTGGATCGGTGTTGGTATTTTACCCCCTCACGTTCAATCGAATTTGGAACGAAAAGAAAGTTACGGCGAACAGTTGAAACAAGCAGGCGCTAAAATTGTTTTAGGAAATGTGCAGGAGTTGACTTCAGAAAAAGTTCACGAGTTAATGGAGCATTAATTTTCTGCTTCTCTTTGCGATCGCCGAGACTAAACTGGCTGACAATTGAAATATGCGATCGCTTCCCAAGGTCATCTATAATGAAGTTAGACCTCCTGAGTGCATCGATCGCGAGGAGTCTCAAGGAAAGCCATGCAATTTATCAGTCCTAAAACCGATTTCGCCTTTAAGAAGATTTTTGGCTCTAACGAGAGTAAAGATATTTTAATTAGTTTCTTGAATGCTTTAGTTTACGAAGGGCGATCGCAAATTCAAGATTTAGAAATTCTCGATCCCTATACGGGCGGAAATACGCCAGATTTAAAAGATAGTTATCTCGATGTTAAAGCAGTTTTAACTGATAGAACAACGGTTATTATCGAAATGCAAGTATTAAATGTAGCAGCTTTTGAAAAACGAGTGGTTTATAATTTAGCGAAAACTTATGCAAATCAATTAAAATCCGGTCAAGGTTATTCTTATCTGAGACCTGTTATTGCTTTAACCATCACCGATTTTCAACTGTTTAATAATACTGAAAAAATCATTACAAAATTTAGTTTTCAGGAAGATGAAGAAGGCTTTAAATATCGCGATCGTGAAATTGCCATGATCTTTGTTGAACTTCCTAAATTTAAGAAAAAACTGGCAGAACTCAAAAACTTAACTGAAAAATGGCTTTTTTTTATGAAAGAAGCACCTTCCTTAGAACTTATTCCTCCCGTACTCGGGGAAATTCCCGAAGTGGAAAAAGCATTGAATATTGCCAATCGAGCTAATTTAGGAGTCAAAGAACTCGAAAACCTCGAAAAGCGAGAAATGTTTATTGAAGATCAACGCGGTTCTATTCTTCTAGCATTACAGGAAGGTAAAGAAAAAGGCAGAGAAGAAGGCAGAGAAGAAGGCAGAGAAGAAGGGAAAGAAGAAGGCAGAGAAGAAGGGAAAGAAGAAGGTAGGCTAAAATTATTACAATTAATCTTCCGAATTTTGGGACGATTGGGGACACTTTCCCCTCAAAATCGAGAAGCGATCGCGCGTCTTTCTCTCTCGGATTTAGAAGAATTGGGAGAAATTAGCTTGGATTTTTCCAGTTTGGAGGAGTTGTCAAATTGGTTGAGCGATCGAAATTAAAAGAGCGATCGCCTCGCTACAAAAAAATCACCCTTCCTCGATAAGATCGATCGCTTTTTTCTTTGATTGGAAAAATACAAGAAAAGTGCGATCGCTCGATAATTAGGTGGGTTACTACTTTGCTACTCTGCATCGCGATGGACGGTATCAGGAGTAAAAGCGGGGGTACAAACAGCGATATATTCTGCACCTCCTGCAAAGGGCGTACTGTATTGAATCCATTCTCCCCGAGAAACCGCGATCGCACTTCCCGCATTCACATCAATTGTTTCCGTTTTTGTTGTCACTCGCAACGTTCCTTTTAAAACAAGAGTATATTCATCAAACTCGGGAGTTTGTCCCGGTTCGACCCATCCCACAGAACTTGTCATTTTAGCAATACTAATCTGTTCGGTTTGAGAATTCATACAGCCGATAAATTCTTCAATAATTTTAGGCTTATTGCCACTCGCTTGAATTTGAGTGGGAGATGCAATCAGTTTTACCATTGTTTGAGATTCTCAATTTTTCTGCTTTTTCATTTTAGATTGGCAAATGGCGATTTTCCAGCTTTCGATTTATGTTTTTATGTCATCTCGGACAATTATGATAAAGCGATCGCATTAAAACTGAACACTTAAAAGCCTAGTTTGCGATCGCTTCTTCTTCAAGGTAACAAAATGTAAATCCTTATATTCACGGATTTACATTGTTTGTCGGGAGAGTAAAAAAATGTCCAGTATACTCAATATAGAAAAGGATAAATTCTTCCTGAAGAGAATTTAAACCTGAAATTAATCTCGTTTTCCGTCAAATCTTAGAGATGATTTCCGTCAAAATCAGGGTTAAAAAAGACAAAGATTAATGTTAAAAAATAAAAAGGGTGTATCTCGGCCGGCTTGTATCCAAACTTGTATCTAAATTTACAGCTATCTGGCTCTACTGCGCGATCGCTGGAGAGATAAAATGCTTAAGAATCTATTTATTATATTTGCTCCCTTTTATTTTTATCAATTTATCGATATGCGCTCGGTATTAGCGCAATCGATTGTTGTAGATACTAGCAGTGCAGGGACGACTATCAATCAAAAAGGAAATATTTATAATATTCAGGGCGGAACTCAAGCAGGTGCAAATCTCTTCCATAGTTTTCAAGAACTCGGACTCAATGCGAATGAAGTTGCTAATTTTCATTCTACCCCTCAAATTCAAAATATTTTAGGACGAGTTACCGGCGGCAATCCCTCAGTGATTAACGGCACGATTCAAGTTTTAGGGGGATATTCTCACCTCTATTTAATGAATCCGGCAGGCATGGTATTTGGAGCCAATGCAAGTTTAAACGTTCCCGGGAGTTTTCTCGCCACTACAGCCGATAAAATTGGTTTTGATGGTGGTTGGTTTAATGCTACAGGAGATAATAATTATCAAAATTTGCTGGGTACGCCCAATCAATTTGCATTTTTAAGCGAACAACCGGGAACGATTATTAATGGGGGAAATTTAGCCGTTTCCAAGGGGAAAAATCTGGCTTTAATTGGCGGCACGATTATCAATACTGGCACGATCGCGGCTCCTCAAGGCAATATTACTCTCGCCGCCGTCCCCGGTACCAATTTAGTCCGCCTCACTCAAGCAGGAATGTTATTGAGTCTCGAACTTCCCGAAGAAGAAATCGCTCGAGGCATCACTCCTCTAAAAATTCCCGAATTATTAACAACCCCCGGAGTTACAGAAGCGATCGCGAATGCACCTATCCCTAGTCTCGATAATGGCGATGTTTTCATTGCGGGAAAAGTAAGTGCCGCGACGGTAAATTTAGCTGCCACCCATCGCGTTAACCCCACAGACTACGATCTCATTCGCACGGGAGACGGGACGGAAAACGCACCAACGGTGATGGTATTTGCCAATGAACCTCAAGATCCCCTTGCTTATACGTTTATTGACGAGAAAGCCGATAACCCTTATCAACTGCTCTATGGAGGGGAAGCCGGTACGATCGCCACCCTCGTGACTGCCCGGGATAATGGGATCTCATTGATTGGCGATCGCTTAGCGGCGATCGATGCAGAAGGGGTCGAAATTGATGCGGTGAATATTGTGGCAGAGGGCAATGAAGGTTACTTTTGGTTGGGAAATGCCCTCGTTACCCCGGAAACCGTAGCAGAAGGCGGAATCTATCGCGAACAATTGCAAACATGGGGACAGTCTCTCACTCGCAATGCAGATATCTTACTTTACAGTTGCTTGACCGCTTTGGGGGCAACGGGAGAAGATCTCGTGCAGAATATTGCCAGTGCCACAGGAGCCGATGTTGCTGCCTCCACAGATGTAACGGGAAGCGTTTATTATCAAGGAAACTGGGACTTAGAATATGCTACAGGGGCGATCGAAACGCAAAATCCCTTTACGTTACCAACCTTGAGTCAATGGGAAGGAAAATTGGCCGTGCAACTCGTCACCACCACAGCAGATATGGGGGCGGGATCTTTGCGAAAAGCGATCGCAAATGCTGGCAATGGCGATTTAATTACCTTCGATACGACGGGAGTTTTTGTCAATCCTCAAGCCATTAATCTTGCCTCGGAAATTTTTTGGAGCGTGGACGATTTAACGATAGAGGGAATCGGGCGCGATCGCCTCTTTATTAATGGTACGGCAACTTCGAGAGTCTTTAACACTAATGCGACGAACGCAACCATTCGCAATGTTACCCTCCAAAATGGCACGACAATCGGAAATGGAGGCGGAATCAATCATACCGGTTCGGGAACGCTGACTCTTGCTAACAGTACAGTGACCCACAGTCATGCCAAACTGAGAGGGGGAGGGGTTTATAGTTATGGGGATGTTAATCTCGTTAGCAGTACGGTGACAAATAACAAGGCAATTTTGGGAGGAGGTGGGATTTATAGCTATAACTCTACATCGCTCACGAATAGTACGATCGCTAACAATATGACGAATGGAGTGGGGGCAGGAATTTTGAATGCCCGAGTCGGTGGCAACATTTCTCTCGTCGAGAGTACAATCGCCAATAATGTTGCCAATGGCAACGGTGGTGGTTTGTTTGCTCGGGGAAATATTAATCTAACCAAGAGTACGGTATCGGGTAATGTATCAACCACTAACGGCGGTGGCATTTATACCGATCGCGCGGTTCATTTAACCAATAGTACGATTTCTGGGAATATAAGCACCACAGGAGGAGGAATGACCGCAGGGGAGGGAACGATTCTCAATAGCACCATTACCGAGAATCAAGGCGGTGGTATCGAAGGTCAGGGCGGAACATTTGCGATCGCTAACTCCATTATTGCTCAAAATACGGGTAACGATCTGGCGGGAAATTTTGCGGGGAGCAGTTTTAACTTTAACCTCATCGGCAGCACTGCCGGAACGACAAACCTGACCCTCGGCACGGGTAATATTACGGGAGTCGATGCCAACTTATCCCCCCTTGGCAACTATGGTGGCAATACTCAAACTCACGTTCCTCTCCCCGGTAGTGCGGCGATCGATGCTGGGATGAATGGGGGACTGGCAACGGATCAACGAGGTTTGTCTCGCGGGACGCAAGTGGATATAGGTGCAACCGAAGTTACCGCAGATTTAGCCATTCAACAGATTATCTCTCAACCTTTAGCCAGTGCGGGACAGTCTGTAACCTTTTCTGCGATCGTTACCAATAACGGTCCCGATGCAGTCGGAGGAACGATCGTCGCCAATTTTCTCGACGCTCAAATTAATTTGAATGATATCACTTTTTCGAGAGGCAATGTCGATCTGGTTTTAGGGAATGATTCTACACCTCATTTGGCAACTTGGACGATTGACGCGCTCGATGGTAGTTTTAATACGATCGCAGCAGATAACCAAGCAAACCTTAATTTAACGGGAACAGTACAAGCAAGTCTCAACCCAGCCACATTAACCTTTTCCAGTCAGATTCTCTCCTTTGTGGGGGAAAATAGCAATCCGATCGACGATCGCGCCAACAGCGAACTAGCGACCCTACCGACAAATTTATTCTTTTTTCCCTATCCTTTTTCTTCACTCTCTTCGCCATTTTCCCTTGCTTCTGTCTTCAGTTTCGAGACTGCGATCGCTGATGAAATCCTCTTCGAGCAACTGGAAGAAGGATTAGGACAGCATTTTCAAGATTATCTAGACATTGAAAATGCTGAAACTATCAGCCTCAAAGAAACGCGACAAATCTTAGCCAATATCCACGCTGAAACAAATTTTACCCCGGCTCTCGTCTATATTTTCTTTAAACCCGCTCGTGCTGGCTCTCTCGAAGCGCGATCGCTATTATGGCAGTTCAATGATTCTTCCCTCAACGCTCACCCTGAAGATTTTGTTAGCCCTCTCTCTCGACAACAAGATAGCGATGAATTAGAAATTGTTTTAGTCTCGCAAGACGGAGATATCCTGCGTCGTCCCATGAAGGGATTGACGCGCAAGCAAGTTCTGGCAGAAGCGCGTCAATTTCGCCGCACCATAACTAATGTGCGTCGTCCGGGAGGGTTTTTCAAACCCTCTCAACGACTTTATCGATGGTTGATTGCACCTATCGAAGAAGACCTGCAAGAACGGGGTATTGACAATCTTGTCTTTATCTTGGATGCTGGATTGCGATCGCTACCCTTCTCAGCGTTGCACAATGGCGAAAACTTTTTGATCGAAGACTATAATCTCGGTCTCATTCCCAGTTTGTCTCTGATCGATCCCCAATATCGCCAACTCGAAGGGGCTGAAGTTTTGGCGATGGGTGCCGACACCTTTGCCAATCACGACCCTTTACCCGCAGTTTCGCTAGAATTAGAAGTAATTAGCGATCGCCTCTGGCAAGGAGAGTCTTTTCTCAATGAAGAATTTACCCCAGAAAAATTAATTGGCGCTCGGGCAACACGAGATTTTAGAATCGTTCATTTAGCCACCCATGCGGAATTTAAACCGGGACAGCCCCAGAATTCTTACATTCAATTTAACTCGCAACCATTACCCCTCGATCGCTTCAAAGAATTGGGATTTGATAAGCCTCCTGTCGATCTATTGGTCTTGAGTGCCTGTCGCACGGCTTTAGGAGATCCTGAAGCTGAATTGGGGTTTGCGGGGTTAGCTTTAGCCACGGGAGTTAAATCTGCTTTAGGCAGTCTTTGGTATGTTAACGATAAAGGAACTTTGGGATTGATGACAGGTTTTTATGAAGGTTTGGGATCCTTCGGTTTGATGACTTCGTTTTATGAGGGATTTGGTGATTCAACGATTAAAGCCGAAGCCTTGCGACGGGCGCAACTCTCGATGTTGCGAGGAGAAACGCGGATGGAAGCCGGACAATTATTGACCTCGGAAAGCAATTTTCCGTTACCTTCCGTTATTTCCCACCAAAACACCATCAATTTTACTCATCCTTATTATTGGAGTGGATTTGTGATGATTGGCAGCCCTTGGTAATTCAAATGCAAAGACGATCGTTTCTCCAATCGAAGTCGCATTACGATAGTAGATTAAAGACAACTTCTCCCTCTCTGCGTACCTCTGTGACTCTGTGGTGAATTTTCTTTTGGTTTCGGCGATCGCTACTGAAGGTTTATCCGTTGCGATCGGTCTCGGCGATCGCACAAATTTCAACTTTTGCGAAATCTTGTCGAGTTCTTGACATTGTTTATTTAGAATCCCAAACAACTGAAGTAGAGAACGCGAATGCAAAAAACCCTCGCTGTTATCTAAGCGATCGCTTTTGCATGGATGCAAAAGCGATCGTTCTCAACTTCTGGCAAAATTCAAGAGATTTACCGATGTCTTCTCAACAATACGCTCGACAACAATCGTCTTGGCAACCCGATCGCAGCCAAAGAACCAAAAAAACAGATCCATCTTCCGCACCCAAGAGCAACAAACCTTTAGAAGTTGCCAATGTCGCGCCCGGTGCGATGTTAGATAATGTCATGCGGGCAATGACAAACCAAGAAACCCCCGCAACGCCACCGCGAGAATTCGTGCAGCCTAAACTCACTATTGGGCAGCCGCATGATAAGTACGAACAAGAAGCCGATCGCACTGCAAAGCAAGTTGTCCGGAGCATTCGCGCCTCCGAACCACCAACCCTCGCTAATAAGACCTCTGAAGAACCCTCCCTACAATGTAAAGCCGAAGCATTTCAACAAATTTGGCGACCAATCCTGCAAGCAGATGGGGCGGAAGGAGGCACTACGAGCGATGAGTTCGATCGCACCTTAAACCGCGCAAAAAGTAGCGGACAGCCCTTAGATTCAAGCTTGCAGCGATCGATGGGCAAGGCGATGGGGGCAGATTTTAGCGGCGTGAAGGTGCATGCAGACTCGACAGCAAACAATCTAAGCGAGTCGATACAAGCCAAGGCATTTACGACAGGAAGAGATGTATTTTTCAAGCGAGGAGCATACCAACCCAATGCAAAAGATGGACAAGAATTGATTGCCCATGAATTGACCCATGTAGTACAGCAGACGGGTAGCTTGCAGCGTCAAGAAGATGGAGTTATTCAAAGAACTATATTCGACCATTGGGGGGATTCTGCAAAAGAAGTCAATCTAGAAGATGCAGTTAAGTACTTATTAGCCAGAGAAATTCCAGAAAACATTGCACTGCAAGTCGTTCAGAAATTTACACCGGAACCGAAAAAGACGACAGATTTGCAGACACTCTATGTCCTCGCGACAATGCAAGATCGAAATATGGATATGGATATAGACGACAAAGCAACTGAAATGGACGAAAAAGCAACTGAGGGGGATGGCAGACCCGCGCTTAAACAATCACAAGGTGCTACGGGTGGAATGAATGCAGAGGAAGTTGATAACGAGGGTATCGAGCGAACTGCCCAAGTTGGTTCTTTAATCGTAGCCGCACATATTGCTGCTGACAGATTTGCGGCTCTGCTGCATAAGGTCGTCAATACAATCAATCAAGAGGCAAGTGAGGAAATATGTGTATATGAAGGGTACGAATTTATTACGAAGACCGTAAAAAGCGCGCAAGAGAAGGCAGAGAGAATAGGGGTACAATGGGGTGAAGGTGTTGCCTATGCACTAATGGATGTTCTTCGCGGAACTATTTCCTGTACAAGTGAGAGGGCTATACATGAAGTTCAAGACAAATTAGGAGACCAACTGAGAGATAAAGTTGCAGAACAAGGGGTTGAACTGGGTATTAACGATCTAATCAAAGATTCTTACAACCCTCAAGCCTTGGCTGATGAACAAGAGAAGGGTTATGGAGACATAAAATATTATATGCCCATGGGCTTTGAACGTTTCAACCAAACAAAGCCAGAGCAACGCATTGCAGGAGGGGTTATTTTTGGTGAAATTCAAGTTCTGCACGCAGGACTATTAGATCTCAAAAAACACGGCGGCCACGCATTTTATGATATTACTCGAGCTTGTAAGCAAAATGAAGATGGAAGTTATACTATCAATGCTTCAAAGAGCGGTGTTGCAGATGGAGCGAATGAGTTGCTTGACGATCATTTGGATATCATTCAACAGTTTATTAGTCGCAATCCGGATTTAATTCGTATCAAGCTTGTAGGCTTAGTGAATAAGGCAGACCAAAATATAACAGAGGATGAATATCAGGCATTAAGAAAAGCAAGCAATCTGTTTTATACCGAAGGATTTTGGGACAATCCGGAAGTCAGAGGTTAAAAGCTCAGACTGAATATGTTGTCGGGAAGATATGGCAATTCCCGGCATTCTCTCTCCTCAAGATTGGCAGAAAAGCACGAGCGATCGCATAACTCTTCCCTTCACCGCCAAAAACCCCTATAATCCAAAATTGCGAACGATTGTTACACAAAATAGCGAGGAGAGCGCGTGTTTCACCTCAGTGGTTACGAATACTTCTTAGGATTCCTGATTTTAGCCAGTTCGGTGCCCATTTTGTCACTGACGGCCTCTTTTCTCCTGCGACCGCGAACCGGCGGTGCAGAACGGCGAACCACCTATGAATCCGGCATGGAACCCATTGGGGGCGCATGGATTCAATTTAATATTCGCTACTATATGTTTGCTTTGGTTTTCGTCGTTTTTGACGTAGAAACCGTCTTTCTCTACCCTTGGGCGGTTGCTTTTAGCCAATTGGGACTCTTAGCTTTTATAGAAGCCCTTATTTTTATTGCAATCCTCGTGGTAGCTCTCGTATACGCTTGGCGCAAAGGAGCATTGGAATGGTCGTAAACAACCGACAAACCGAAAAAATTCTTAATCCTGTAGACCGCACTCAGGTCACGCAAGAGTTATCGGAAAATCTCATTTTAACCACCGTAGACGATCTGCACAACTGGGCGCGATTGTCCAGTTTGTGGCCGATGATGTACGGTACTGCTTGCTGTTTCATTGAATTTGCGGCGATGATCGGCTCCCGTTTCGATTTCGATCGCTTTGGTTTGGTACCCCGTGCCAGTCCCCGTCAAGCAGATTTAATTATCACGGCAGGGACAATTACGATGAAAATGGCTCCGGCTTTAGTCCGTCTCTACGAACAGATGCCGGATCCTAAATATGTCATTGCGATGGGAGCCTGTACGATTACCGGCGGGATGTTCAGTATGGACTCTCCCAGTGCCGTGCGTGGGGTGGATAAGCTCATTCCCGTTGATGTATACATTCCCGGTTGTCCTCCCCGTCCCGAGGCGATTATGGATGCGATCGTCAAGTTGCGGAAGAAGGTGGCGAATGAGTCTATTCAAGAACGCGAACAAGTCCTGCACCAAACTCATCGTTATTACAGTACCACCCACGGAATGAAGGTTGTCGAGCCGATTCTCACGGGGGCCTATTTAGCCTCGCCTACCCGCAAAGCTCCCCCGAAAGAACTGGCTGCTGCGATGGGAATGCCCGTGGCACTAGAAGAAGCAAGAGAAAAAGAGGAGGCTTAAGTGAGCGAAGAAGAAACCCAAATTGTCGAAGCGGGTCAAGTTTCCAGTTGGTTAACGGAAAATGGTTTCGGTCACGAGTCCTTAGAACGCGACCATCTGGGAGTTGAAGTCATTAAGGTAGAACCAGAATTTCTGGTTCCCATTGCCACGGCACTCTATGCCTATGGTTTCAATTGTCTGCAATGTCAGGGGGGCTATGATGTTGGCCCTGGTAAAGAGTTGGTCAGTTTTTATCATTTGATTAAGGTCGATGATAATGTTGACAAACCAGAAGAAATTCGGGTGAAAGTCTTTTTACCGCGCGAAAATCCTAAAGTTCCTTCCCTCTATTGGATCTGGAAGGGATCGGATTGGCAAGAACGAGAAACTTACGATATGTATGGCATCGTTTATGAAGGCCATCCCAATCTCAAACGCTTGTTAATGCCGGAAGATTGGATCGGCTGGCCGTTACGCAAGGATTACATTTCACCGGATTTTTACGAGTTGCAAGATGCTTATTAATTCGAGGAATTGAGAATCGATAATGGGGAATGGAAGCAATTCTATTCCCTATTATTTTTATGGAAAATTTAAGCTATATCGCACTACAGGATATCTTGCTCTCTCTGCGTTCTCTGGGGTTAATTTTCTTAACATCCTAATGTACTCCTGTAGTGCTATAGTGGTGTTTAGTTGCCTGCAAAAGAGGAAATTTAAAGGTGAGTCATGACAGGTTATTCCTCTAAAACTATTCATTTTCAATTAAAAATTATTGCCCTCTGGACTGCTTTTTTATTGGGTCTGTTATTTCACACTCAACTGGCTTTAATGCCCCTATTTCATGGTCTTCCGGTTCTCGAATCCCACACTCATGAGTTCGTGAGTTTACCCACTATTCTGTGGTTTATGCTCATTGTATTTTTGTTGCCAGTCGGCGCGATCGCGGCTACAGCTTTTTACCATTCCAAACGCTACCGCGTCATTCATTTTGGTCTGACGTTAGCATATACGGTCAGCAACTTCATCCATTTTGTTGCCGATGTGGTTGTGAGAGTCCCAACCTATCAATTATTTCTGATGGTGGTTTTGTTTGCGATCGGGGTGCTACTCAATATTGTCTCATTTCAGTGGATGCGAGATTCTGGCAAAACTGTATAATTCGTAAAAATATTCACCTATCCCGCAGGCGATCGCATTTTCGAGATCGACTATTTTACTGTTTAACTTTTATACGCTTAATGCAACAAACTGCTTTAAATTTAATCGCGATCGCCATTTTCCTGATGACCATTTCCGTGTTATTGGGTCCTCTCGTACATCTTCCCCAGAGTGTCCCCGCGATCGCAACTTTCTCCGTGTTGGCTTTTCTTACAGCCGATCGCTTTGGTTGGCAAGGAAAAGGCTTAACCTTACTCCTCGATACCGTATCGCGTTTTTCCGCCGAACATCGCGATCGCGTCCTGCGTCACGAAGCAGGGCATTTTCTCGCAGCGTATTATCTCGGTATTCCCGTGACAGGTTACGATTTAACGGCATGGGAGGCACTGAAAAGCGGACAACAGGGAATAGGAGGGGTTCGTTTTGATACCGAAGCGTTATTGAAGGGGAAAAATGCTGGCGATCGCCAATTATTCTGCGATCGCTTTTGTACGATGTGGATGGCTGGCATCGCGGCGGAAACCCTCACTTATAAAACCGCAGAAGGGGGCAAGGACGATCGCCAAAAAGTCACCGATACTCTCGTTCTTTTGGGTTATTCTTCTCGCGAATCTACGAATAAGCAAAAATGGGGACAGTTGCAAGCGAAAACATTGATTGAAAAGTATAAACTCGCTTACGAAGCCTTAGTTAAAGCAATGGAAACAAGAACTTCTGTTGAAGAATGCTATCAAATTTTAGCACGAGAGGGAGTGATGAGTAATGATTAGGGATGGGATTACTCATGACTAAAAATTTTGATTCTGACATCTTTTGTCGCCGCATCGCCAGTAATCCCAACCAGAAGTTTACCATCAGGACTGATAATAAAGTTATGGATGGATTCGAGATTATCCAATATAGCTTCTAATTCAGCAGTTTGGAGATTAAAAACTTGCAATCCTCTTCGGGTGCGGACGATAATGCGATCGCGGCTGAGAGCAATATTTGGCCGGTAATATTTCGAGGAAGAGATACTTTGAGTGATTTTAAGCGTTCCTGTTGTTAAATCCCACAATCTCAGAAAAGTTTGTGGCTGTCGATAAGAAGTTGCAATTACTGTTTTATTATCCCAACTAACTTTAGCATTATTAATGCGATCGAATCCATTTTTAGGTAAAATAGTTTGAGTATTAGTTTCTAAATCCCAAGCTACAAATTTACCTCCCAACTCAACTAAAGCTGTTTTAGCATCTGGACTCAGATCGTAAAGATTCCAATAAGGCGCATTATTTTCCAGTGTAATCGGTCCGAGCTTAAATTCTGTTGAAGTGGGTTCGGGTAATGTCTTTTTCAGTTCTCCCGTTGCCAAATCCCAGATTTTAATCTCATCATAACCCCCACTCGCGATCGCTTTCCCATCGGCTGAGATAGCAATTTTGCTAACATCATAATTCCGATGACCTTTGAGCATTTTTGGAGCCCGATCTGAGGTCATATCCCAGATCCGTACCATGCGATCGCCACTACCGCTAACCACAGTTTTTCCATCCGGTGCGATCGCGAGGGATTTAATTTCTCCCGAGTCGCTTTGCAAGGTTCTTTTTAACTCTCCGGTTTGCAGATCCCAAACTTTAATTGCTTTATCTTTTCCTCCACTTACAAGGATTTTACCATCCGGACTGAGTGCGATCGTAGAAGTTGTTGGATGTCCGTCTAAAGTTTGCAAGAGGGAGAAATTGCAATAGGGAGATTGAGTTTCCTCTTTGAGACAAGAAACCGCAGAAGATTGCGAGTCTTGTTGAGAAGAGAAAAAGGCACTGAATACGCTAATATTGAAGATAAGACCGACGGCGATCGCGATCGCCCAAATTCGTTTCGAGGCAGATTGAGAGATTATCTTTTCTGCTTCAAGCGATCGTCCTAAAATAATTGCTGTTAACTCTCGACGACTGCGATTCACTTCATACCCAAAAGCAGACCGAAATACCAGTAAAATAATAATTGGTATTCCTAAAAATAATCCGGCTTCCCAACCCAATCCCCCAAAGAAAAAGATAGGAATTGAGATACTATACCAACTCGAAAACCAAAATAATAAGAAAATAGTAACAAAGGGATGTAAACCCATTGTGATATGAACATCCGTTCCTGTCGATGATGACTCAAAACGCCCGCGAATATTAGGTAAAAATGAGTTACGATAGTGAATAACGCGACGCACTTCAAACCCTGTCTCAGAGATTTTACCGGCATAGATGATGCGATCGCGAGAAGAGTTCCAGCGAGAAAAAACGCGCGGTGCTTCGATATGAAGATTTAAGCGATCGATAACATCCGCAAGGGATTCTCGGCTGTGAATGGTGAAGGTCTCGTAGGGTAAAAGGCGCATTGTTACAAAATGCTGCATGAGAGCAGAAATGGCAAGATTTCCTTACTTTCATTTTAGACTCAATTTTGAAATTGTCTCTATTTTTTTATACTAGCGATCGCGTCAAACTGCTAAAATATAAGAATGAAAAATTATTGCGATCGCATTTCCTAACAAAATATCCCCAACCGTTTTTGAGGTAATGACACCATGGCCAGTAAAGCAGAAACAGATATTGAGGAATTAAGACAGTTAATTCTCACAATGGATATAAAAGCTGAAAAAAGGATGGATCGCTTAGAGAAAATAATTGAGGTAGGTTTTACTCAAGTTAGTGGAGAAATTAAACGACTTGATGAGAGAATTGGTCATGTAGAAAAGCGTATTGATGATACCAACAGACGTATCGATGATACCAATCAACGGATTAATGATACAGGAGCTTCTTTAGAGAAGCAAATGGAAAAAATGCAGTCTTCTTTAGAGAAACGTATTGATGATACTAATCAACGTATTGATGATACAAATGCTCGACTTAATAGCACTACAATTGGATTTTTTGGTATTGTTGGGATTTTGGTGACGGGAATGTTAACAGTTTTAGGAAAGTTGGTTTTCTTTTCTAATAGTTTATCTTGATTGCGATCGCTTTTTAGAGATGGTGCGATCGCAAATTATTAATTTATTTTCGCGAGTCCTGTCCTAAAATGATTCTAGTTTAGTAAAATAGAATTGAACTCCAAACAACGTTAACATTATGATGACTCATCTCCCTTGACAATTAGAACGCTTACCAGATAATTTTCCGAAAGAAAGTGCGGTGAGTCTCGATCTGGTGGAAGGAATTCCAATTTTTCGCGCCTCTCAAGAGATTCAATCTCAAATTGAGTCATTATTGAACAAACAGAAGGAATTGAGTTTAAGCGATCGTGAAGAGGAAGAACTTGATTATTATGAAGAGCTAGACGATTATTTGAGTTGGGTTAATCGTACCATTCGCAATCTTTATTTAACATAAAGTTAGTCAGGTATCATGTTGGATTTTAACTGATCGCGCATTTCGAAATTCGTTCAGCAGATTTAGAAATTGGTTGTCATCCACCTTCAGACGATCCCATTCAAAAATGATCGCTTTTTAGGTAAATAGATTCACACGATTAACCAAGTTTTAGAATTCAAGATTAGTTGCGACATAGATTCTTAATCTATTTTCTAATAAGATTTTATATCTTTCTGCTTCTTCTTGACTAGATAAAGAGCCAATTTTTATCAAAAATTTACCTTCACTTTCAAGTCTCAGAATTTCAATTTTCGGGTTAGACATTAGCTCTGAAATTTGTTGTATTCTGTATGGAATTTCTCTCTGATCAACATAAATAAATAAATAATGTGGCTGATTATATAAATAAATATTGTTTTGATTATAAGCAGAGGAAGAAATTTGGGCTCTAGGTGGAGCCAAAGAAACTGTGCTAGGAGATTGTCTTACACAACAGTTTTCTACTCTGAAAGGAATGTTGCTTTGTAGCTCTTTCGGAGGAAGAATGTTACCTGATTGGGAACATTTTATCTTAACACTTGACCCGTCTTGAGGGCTTTGAAGAGCATAACCATCATAAATAGCATCTCCTCTCTTAATTCTCATTGAAAAATGACGTTCGGGATCGTTAAGATCTACTAGATAAATCTCACCTTCAAAATCATATATTAATGCAAGAGGGGTACTTTCAAAAGCCAGTCCCGATCGCAATCTTAGAGAAATACAAGGATTCCAATCTAGGTTAACCACTAAAATTGTGCCTAGAATCAGCAAAATGGAATCTCGTAATTTCATAAGTGCTAAGTTTGACGAATACGTTCAGATGACTGTTTTAACCAATAACTCTCTTCTGGAGAGTTAAGCGGAGTAACATAACGGAAACAAGTGTTCCATTGTTCTCTTGCTTCCTCTATATTACCTTCCTTTTCCCATAACTTTGCTAAAATACATGAAGCTGGCGCACGTTTAAGATTTTTTTCTTCATTTAATGCGATCGCCTCTTGCAGATAAATTTTCGCCTCATCGTAATTCTCCTGTTTATAATACGCCCATCCTATATTTTTAAGCATTGCATACTGTACTTCCGCTTCCTTTACAGTTTGCCAGCGATCTGACAGTAGAGCAATAGCATCGTTGGGTGTTTTATTCTGAACTTTTCCTAATAAATACAAACGTGCTAGTCTGCTATATCCTGTCTCCATACCATAAGTTACTGCTTGTTGGTAAGCAATCACAGCATTTTGATAATCATCAGGATTATTTTGAATATCTCCAATCCTTTCATATACTAACCCTTGATAAAAAAGAGCTTCTGGATTGTTAGAACTATTATTCAATATGCCATTGATTTTCTCTAAAGATTGGTTTAAACGCTCCAAACGTCTCTGCTTTTTTATCTCTCTTACATTTGGTTGAATCTCTATCTCCCAATTTTCTTCAATCAAAGCCTGATTGTACTCTTGTTTTGCAACTTCAAATAACACAGAATAATATTCAGTATTTTTTCTCTTGAGTTGAAATACAGACAAGGAGATAATAGAAAAACTTAGAATTAAAGCTATTGCGAATCCATAAACACCAAACTTAATTACTCTTTTAGCTTTTTTTTGTGCTTGATTAAGCGTAAAATTAGCTTCTGCGAGAATACGAGTTTCTTCTTCTTTTACTTGCAATTCAATTTCTAATTCTCGTTTTTCTAAACTCTGACTAGCATGAAGAAACTGCTCATCTTCAATACTCAAGCTCTTTCCTAGTTTCCAAGCCAATATACTTTTTAGATTTTCACCACGTAATAAGCAAGATTCATCATTACATCCAGATTCTAGCCATTTTTTTAAATCTTCAGAATATGGGCGTAATTTTTCCAATTCTTTATCAACCCATACTAAATCAAAAATATTTTTATAGATTGGATTGTAGGGTTTAAGATGACCATTTTTTTTGTTAATAATGCCTGATATTTGTAATTCTCTTTGTTCTATTGTATCATCTGCTATGACATCTTTTTTTTGCAAAACCCTCTGATATAAACCAAGTTTTCTAACAGCAAATTTTTCATTGCTTAAAATACGAAGTCTAATTGTTTTTAAATGCTCTGGATTATCCTGATCTTCCCAATTTTCCAATATATGTAACTGAACTAAAGTTTCAATCCATCGTCCTTCCTTTCCTTTGGCGATATAAAAATTATCAGAAGAATTAATTAGCTGACATAATTTTTGAGTTAAAAATGGCTGCCCTCCTGTCCAAAATAAAATTTGATGTAACACAGCTTGTGGTTTATTTGTTTTTTCAATTAATCCTTTAATCAAAGGCTGTGCATTATCTAATTCAAAGCCAGATAATTCGATCGCTTCCCCAATATTAAAAGGAGTTCGTTCTTTATCTTTAATTAAATCAGAAGGAATTGCAACACCAAGTAAAACAAAATTAATTCGTTTATACTCTGGATTATCTGCACGTAAATTATAGCAAGCGCGAATAAAAGCAAAGAAATCATCAGTCGAGAAATTCAAAGCTAAGACGCTGTCAATTTCATCTACAAAAATAACAATATCTCCTTTAACCTGAACAAAAAGAATCTCTTCAATAAACAAACGCAATCGCTGAATTGGTGTTAAAAATTCTTGCTGATTCCACCAAATTCGACGATTAAATTCTGGATTTAACTCAAAACTCTTTGTTAACTCATAAAAAAAACTTCTGTACCACCCCATTAAAGCAACATCATCGCTACCAATTAACGTCAAATCGATCGCAGCACAATTAACACCCTCATCTTGCAATCGTTTCATTGTGCGAACACGCAAACTCGATTTTCCCATTTGTCGAGAAGTCAGTACATAGCAAAATTTTCCCGCTTTCAAACCTTCGTAAAGATCGCGATCTGCTTGACGCACTACATAAGTCGGTGCATCAGGTTCTAAGCTGCCACCCACTTGATATTGATAGGTTGAACTTGCCATAATAACTCCCAAAGGAAAGATGTGATAAAATGATTAACAATGAAACAGAAATTCCAAAAACTAAAGGTATCTAGCAAAATAGGATTGATATAACTTAGAAGTAGGTTTAACTCCCTTACCTTTAAGTTTAATTAATCCTAAACTTTGTAACTTAAATACAGAAATAGGTTCTAGTTGAACGACACCTGCTTGACTTTCTCGAATAACTTGTTTCATCATCTCTACCAATTCGGGAAACTCCTTCAAATAAACGAACTGTCCTCGAAGATGATCGCGATAAATGCCTGAATCGGTAGATGCGGTTTCCAACAATTCTTTGAGATTGCGCTGTTGTTGTTTTAAACAATAAATTGCTCGCTGAATGAGATACGGATGTCCGCCAACCAAATCGTACAAATCCTTTAACTCTTGACTATCTTCTGCTATATTCAAATCGTAATATTGTGCTAATTTTACAATTTGCTCTGATGTAAACTCTGGTAATTCGATGGGAATCCCTACGTTAAACGGTGAATGATTAATATTGAGTTTAATGTAAATCTCCGTAGAGTAGGAGATGATAAGCCGTATATTTTTCCAAAGCGGTTGGGTTTTTGCCCGCTCATTCCAAGCTCGCAGGATCTTAAAAAAATCTTCCGCGATTTCAGGATAATTGAGCAATATTTCAATATTATCCAATGCTAAAACAAGCGGAGATTGCAGAGATTTTAACAAATATTCCTCGAAATATACCGTACAGTTATAGTTATCCCCTAAATCGTTTTCCCAAAACTCAGTTAATTTATTGGGCTGTTTTAATTTTTGACCAATAACACAGCAGAACCATTTGAGAAATGTGTCTGAATTGGTTAAAATACCATTATTTGCTAAAAGCAAATCTAAAGAAACGTAAGCATAGTTTTCTTTTAGAGCATATTCGTGTATTTTGTTCAGTAGTAATGATTTTCCCATTCGTTTTGGTGCTTTAATTCGCAGTAATGCTCCCGGCTGTGAAATTGCTTGATAACAATGTGATTCAATGGGAGGGCGTTCGATATAGGTTGGAAATTCTTCCAGTTCATTACAGATGTGCATAAAGTCTGTATGATTCATTTCTTGCTGTTTGTGAAAATCTGCAATTTCTTGCCAATCTAGTTGCAAAGCAAAGCAAATTTCGATAAAATTCAGATAATCCACGGGTCTACCATTAAGAAAACTATTGACTGTTGATAAAGAGAGACGTAAATATTCTGCTAAATCTTTTTGACGAGCAAAACCATTTTTCTGAACTGATAGTTTTGTTGTTTCAATGTAATGTTTAGCAACTCTCAGCGATCTAGGCATTGATACACTCCTCTTAATTCCTTTGCTTCTGATGATATCCCGATCGCTCTGAATTTCTCGATAGTCAAGAAGAAGTCACCTATCCATCACAAAGTCACCTATAACTCATCAATCGTAAAATTCTCAAATTTAGATCGAGCATAAGTCAGCACTCAAGTCAGCAACACGCAAAAGATAATGAGAACAGAAGTAAAGAGGTAAATCTCATGAACCAATTAGAAAAAGAACAATTGCGACAATTACGGATTCGCTTTTATTTGACCTGTTTTCTCGCGATCGCAAGTACGATTTTCTGTTTCACCGGAATCGGTCTAATGTGGTCCGGTACAATCTCCCAAAAAGCAGCAATTCAAGGAATTGAAAAAGTGCATCTCAATTTCGTCAAAATCCTCGATGTGTTATTGCTCTCAACCCTAAAACAGCACTCTTTTGACAACTAACGACTATTCCATCTGATTAATATTGACGGAGATTCTGTAATGTTACATTCTGATTATCGGTGCATTGCTTCCCTTTTGCATTCTACTCTCAAACGTGCTTCTACACAGTGCCTTGACAATTCTCAACAAGCCGATCGCATCGCCCAAATATCATACCAACTCGATCGCGGTGAAATGCAGCAAAAACTCGAGAAACTCGATCTGAGTGCGGTTGCAACCTCTCTGATGCGATCGGGATGGACGCACCAACGAGCCAACCTCGCGATCGCTCATTATTTATACTTTCTCTTTCTCTCCTACCTGCATCCCTCCCAAATTCTCATTCCTTCCCACGAAGTCGATTTCGTTTGGCACGAACACATCTTGCAAGATACTCGCAAATATGCGTGCGATTGTAAAATGCTTTTTAATGGCTCGATCCATCATGCTCAAAAAAACCAATTGTGGGATAATGCAGTAGAAGAGAACACACAAGTCGCTTATCGACAAACCCGATCGCTTTACAATTTTTATTCACAGGATATTTCTCCCCATGAGTCATTCTTCCGAAAAGCCTTTCAAAAAGAGGAAAAAGGTAGTGCTTGCGGTCATCCAACCTCAGAATAAACTCTAACTCACTGGCGATCGCAAACATCCACAAAAAGTATTTTTATGAGTTGATGGCGATCGCCTAAAATCCCACAGAAGCTCAATTGAAACTCCTAGGAAGCAACGTCAGCACTTTGACAAGGCTCTACTACCTTGGTTTCTATCTTTGCAGACTTCTCATAAATAGAGACGATCCAAGCACTCAACCAATCTTGAATGGTAAATACCTCACGATCGCGATCGACCACATCCGCGATTGCCTCGATCGTCACTTCATTCGTTGGTAAGATTTCCCCGCACCGAATAGCTTCAAATTTTTCTAAAGTGAGTTTAACCTCCGAGGAACCGTAATAGCGGATATCGCGAATTCGAGATTCAATCTGAGAGGTGGTTTGACGCGATCGCTCAATACAGTCTGCGATCGCTTGAGTTAAGTTCTTCAATTTAGGCACTTGAGTTGAAGGAAGTTTTTTAGAAGGAGATTCAGAATTTGAATTGTGAGAATTAGGCTTGTCCAGCAATTCGATCGCTTGGGTGGCTAAACCGGACATCTGTTTTAATACCGACACCGCGATCGGGATCGTGCCTTGGCGATCTGTGTTAAAAGTGAGATTGCTCTCAATTGATGCAGGCAAGTTGGGACGATCCCCCCGATCGAGATAGCACATTAACTGCCAATACTCCCAACCGAGATGATGCGCCAATTTCCGCAATTTTTGCGGATCGGGTTCGGCGCGAAAATCTAACGTTAACCACGCTTTGACGGTCTTTCCCGAACCTAAATCCAAGCGAGCGGCAAACTTAGTATAGCTCTCGCCACCATGCCATTCTGCTTGGAGCAAGCCGCATAACCGTTCTCGATATCCATCTGGCAATTTAGCGTTCATGTTTCATCCTATTGCGATCGCACCTCAAGAATCAGCGCAGAGTCACCTTTTGAGACATTGAGCAAAATTTGCTCCCCTCTTGAAAGTACCCGTTTGAGATTTTAGTACGGACTGTAGGGAAAATGTAGAAATTAGCCAAAATTAACTGAAGATTAATTTTTTAACTCTAGGCAAAGCAGTTCATATGCACTAAAATAGAGATATCGCAATAGACTCTCCTAAACAGAGACTATCAGAAGATGGATGACTTCTTAAAAGGAGCGATCGGAGTTTCTGTCTTAATCGTCGTTGCTGGTATTGTGGGAGCGGCATTAAGTGATTCTCATCGAGCTTTCGATCTCTCGCCTTATATTGATTTTTTTCGCGATCGAAATCGCGAAAAACCCGTAACGCCAAACGCAAACCAAAATTCTCCCAATGCTCAACAATCTCCCTTTAATCTTACCTCTCTCCAATTAAGTGATAATCGCTTGGCAATTTGTCCCCAAGGTTCTGTGGATCCGACGGTTTCAGAAGTGTCGCTAACCAAAGCGCAAACTTTACGACAAGCGATCGCTAATGGGTTGGAATTTACAGACTTAATCGATCTACAAGCAATACTGGGACAGCCTAAATGTAACTTTCTTAAAAATGATACCCGACAATATCGCTATCTCGTTCAAGAAGGTAAAAGTATCGATGCCTTGCAAAAAGGAGATATTCCTGAAGCGATCGTCATTTTTGGCAACTTTTAAATCAAGGAAACTTGAAAATGATTCAAGAACATTCCAACAGATATCATTTCCCTAGTTAATGACGATAATAGAGAGAGCGATCGCGTCTATCTTTAGGTTCGTTGCGATCGTATAATTAATGCGTCTTCGCCTCTTAATTTTCATGCGTCAATATTGGCAATTTGTCTCGACCGTCCTCGGTATTATTTTCCGTCATCCCATCGCCGGAGCAACACTGATCCCCATTTTACCGGACGATCGCATCGTTTTAGTACGTCGCCGCGATACAGGAACATGGGGACTACCGGGAGGAATTATTGATTGGGGAGAAGATTTGCCAACCGCAGCAAGGCGAGAATTGAAAGAAGAAACAGGATTAGATTTAGATAAATTCGGACGCTTGGTGGGAATTTATTCGGCTCCCGATCGCGACCCGAGAATTCATTCTATTAGTATGTTATTAGAAGTTCGCGCAACGGGAAATTTAAAAATTGAGGATACGATTGAAATTTCCGAAGCTCGAGCCTTTACCCGAGAAGAATTACCATTAGGAACTCTCAGTCACGATCACGATCGCCAACTGCAAGATTATCTCGACGGTTTAACAACAATCGCTTAAAAATTCACAAAAAATCAGAAAAAGAATGGTTACTTATTATCTTTATCAGAAGATATAAAGACTGCACTCTTGTTGCAATAGCCAAAATAATAAGGTCTCAAGCCTCCCACTTTAGCGATCGGAACTGATAACTGATAACTGATAACTGATAACTGAAATGACGCGATCGCAAACCTTCTTTATCTCTTTTCGTCAAGAAATTTAATATTTTTGTTGTAAGCGTTCTCTAGGAAATTTCGTTAAAATGGGAATCGCGTGAGATTGACATTTCATTATCGACTCGAAAAACACAATTATGATTACCGTTGCACAGGCACGACCCAACGAACGCGCTCAATTTATTCAAAAAACCTATACCCATCTAGCCGGAGCGATCGGCGCGTTTATCGCCCTCGAATTTATCTTTTTTCAAATCGGTATTGCTCGCTTAATGGCCCAACTTGCTTTTTCCAGCCGATTTAGCTGGCTGTTAATTTTGGGTGGATTTGCTGTACTGGGTTGGATGTCGAGAGGATTAGCCGCTCGAGCCAACGAACCGAATATTCAATATATGGGACTCGGTTTGTATGTGGTCGGTGAAGCCCTCCTCTTTGCACCTCTTTTATATATTGCTGCGGCCTTCTCCGATCCCACTGTTATTCCGACGGCGGGGATACTCACTTTGTTAATGTTTGGCGGTTTAACCGCGATCGCTTTTACCTCGGGTAAAGATTTTACCTTCCTCGGAGGGATCTTAAAACTAGGAGGCTTTGTCGCACTGGGCTTAATTATTTGTAGCGCTATTTTTGGCTTTACATTAGGCTTATTATTCTCAGTGGTGATGGTTGTTTTTGCTTCGGCAGCCATTCTTTACGATACCTCCAAAGTCATGAACCACTATTCAACCCAGCATTACGTTGCAGCTTCTCTCGAACTCTTTGCCTCAGTTGCCTTACTATTCTGGTATATGCTGCGGATTTTGATGGCTCTCTCTTCTCGTCGTTAGAGAGTCTTTACTATCAAGCAAATTTCTCTTTCTATTGCTAGAGGCGTTGTTCGCAACGCCTCTATAATTTTGTCAGCCTACTCTCGCGATCGCCATGCAAAGCATTAATTTACCCACTTGGATCACCCTTTCTCGACTCCTAGGAGTGCCATTTCTCTTCCTTTTTCTGCAAGATCCCAGCGATCGCCATCGTCTCATCGCCCTAGGTATTTTTCTCCTCGCAGCCGGAACCGACTGGTTAGATGGCTATTTAGCTCGCAAACTCAATCAAATCACCGACTTAGGTAAATTTCTCGATCCTCTCGTCGATAAATTATTAGTATTTGCGCCCTTCCTCATCTTCATTCAATGGGGAGTCGTACCCGCTTGGGGAGTCTTTTTAATCTTGGCACGAGAACTCGCGATCGCCGGCTGGCGAATCAATCAAACCACAATTTCCGGAGCCAATATCTGGGGCAAACTCAAAACAGTCGTACAGATTGCTGCCATCTCTTTTTTAATGGCACCATTACCCAACTCTTGGCACTTTTTCACCCTCTGTCTCTTTTGGCTAGCCGTAACATTAACCTTAATTTCTGGTTTCCTCTACATTCTTCCCTCAAAGAAACCAATTGTTCACTGATAACTCTTCACTGATAACTGATAACTGTTCACTGATAACTGTAAAAAGCGGGTGACGGGAATCGAACCCGTGTCTTTTGCTTGGAAGGCAAAGGTTTTACCATTAAACCACACCCGCGAAAAATTGCGCTTTTCTCATAATAACACATTTATTCCGAATTGGGGCAAATTTTTTTTGTATTTTCTTTTGTAGAAGACAAGAATTCCCCGCAACAGTGTGGTTATGATGGAATTGGGAGCATTTCCCATGTAGCGAGCGGAGTCAATCGTGCGGAATTTCCATAATATCCAAAAGCAAACTTACGACTTAATTGTTATCGGAGGGGGCATTAACGGTGCAGGAGTGGCGCGAGATGCCGCTTTGCGAGGCTTAAAAACTATCTTAATCGAAAAAGGCGATTTTGCCAGTGGGACCTCAAGTTGGTCGAGTCGCTTAATTCATGGTGGCTTGCGCTATCTGGAATCTTTTGAAGTCCCCTTAGTGAGGGAATCTTTGCGGGAGCGAGAAATTTTATTAAAAACTGCGCCTCATCTCGTTAAACCCTTATTATTAACCATTCCTATTTATACTCAGCGATCGCGCCCCTATTGGAAAATCTGGGCGGGAATGTTCCTCTACGACCTTCTCAGTTACGATAAAACCGTCCCTCCTCATCGAATGTTTCCTCGAGCAGAATTCAAACAGGTTTTTCGCTCTCTCGATCCCGAAGGGCTATCGGGAGGTGCTCAATATTATGATGGACAGGTGACTCGGGCGGAAAGATTGTGTTGGGAAAATATTCTCTCCGCCAAAGAAGCCGGGGCCACGGTTTTAAACTATGTTGAAGTCACAGAATTGGTCGGAGAAAGCAATCGCATTGCCCAACTCCATTGCAAGGATACTCTAGACGGCAAAGAATTTACTGTTTTTGGGGGCGAGAATACAATAATTATTAACACGGCGGGGCCTTGGGTCGATCGCGTTTGCCAACGCGGAATCAAGGTTGCGATCGCGAAAAAACGCAAGATCGGCGGCACAAAAGGCAGCCATATCATTGTCGATCGCTTCCCCGGCGCTCCCAATACCAGTTTATATGTAGAAGCGAAAAGCGACGGTCGCCCTTTCTTTATTATTCCTTGGTTGGATAAAGTATTAATCGGCACCACCGATCTTCCCTTTAACGGCGATTTAGATCGGGTAAAAGCCGACAATGCAGAGATCGATTATTTGTTAACCGAAACCAACAATATTATTACCACCGCTAATTTAACCCGCAAAGATATCATCTTTACCTACTGTGGCGTGCGTCCTCTCCCTTACCAAGAAGGGAAAAAACCGGGAGAATTGACGCGCAAACATATCCTTTACGATCACCAAAAAGAAGGCGTTAAAAATATGATTTCTCTCATTGGTGGCAAGCTCACCACCTATCGCCATGTCGGAGAAGAAATGGTGAATGCAGCCTTGAAAAAAATGGGGCGCAACGCACTGACTTGTCCCACCTTAAATGCTCCGCTTCCCGGTTGCATCCTTGCTACCGATCCTCGCCTGCAACAAACCTTGCAAGAATACGGCGATCGCATCTCTGCAAACACGATTTACCATCTTTTCAGTCTTTACGGCTCAAAAGCACGAGCCGTTTTAGCCCTAACCCGAGAAAATCCCGAATTGAGCGATCGCATTTCTCCTAATCTCCCAGATATCAAAGCACAAATCATCTATGCAGTCGCGTCGGAAATGGCCGAAACAGCCGTCGATATTTTGCGCCGTCGCACCACGATCGCCATGCAGGAAAATTATGGTTTAGATGCGTTGCCCGTCACAATCGAGGTTCTTTCGCGCTATTGTGGTTGGAGTCGAGAACGATGCGATCGCGCTGTTAGCGATTACCATACTTATATGCAGGAAAACTGCATTCCCAATTATATTCTCGAAAGCGAGAAAGAACCCGCAATGATATGAAGATATATTCTCTATCCCAATTACGAATTGATATTAATCGATAGTAATCCCAACTAAGGTTTTTAAATCTTCTAAAAGACAGGTAAAGAAACCCGGTACGTCAACATCAACCGCCACCCAAGCATTGGCCGTATCTTTAGGGGAGTGACGCAGATCCATCAAGGTTTGACCCGTCGTAAATTCTCCTTTGGTTTCAATGCTGACGCGAGCGCGGCTAAACTGTAAAGTTTCCGGATAAAACAAATAAGCTAACGTGAGAGCATCATGAACCAAGAAACCATATTCACCTTTTGTTTCTCGATATTGTAGCGAACTTTGGGTTAAAAATTCCGCCAATTCTTTCATAAATTGGGTCAATTGTCCTTGAGGATTGACCTGTACGATCTGTTCCATGATATTGCGCGTAAACACTAATTGCCGCGTCACATCAAGGGGAAAAATCACCAAATCATTGCGCGAATCAAAAACTCGTTCCGCAGCTTGGGGATTGAATGCCATATTAAACTCGGCATAAGGGGTAACATTGCCTTGCATTTGAAAAGCGCCTCCCATAATGATGATTTCTCGCGCTAAAGTGAGGATCCCCGGTCTTTTCGCTTCGGCTGCCGCCAGATTGTTGAGAGGCGCGATCGCAACAACTGTAATCGCGCCGGGTTCTGCTTCGAGCTTTTCAATCAGCAGATCGTCAGAGGAAGGTGCATCGGCAAAACTCCGCCCGACTTCCGGTAAAGTGCGAGAGAGATTGCCCATTCCATCGGGACCGTGAATGTGGGAAGCGTCGTCAAATTGTTTGAAAGGAACATCAACACCCCGACCGACGGGGACATTTTCTAAGTCTCCGAGTTCGAGAATCTGACAAGCCGCATTAAAGGTATGCTCAGCAGGAACATTCCCTTCAGCAGTCGTCACGGCCACCAATTCGGCAAATCCTTGTTTAACTAAACTTTGAATCCAAAATAAGGCAAAGATATCATCACCGCCTGGGTCGGTGTCGAGAATGAGCTTGACAGGGATTCGATCTGGAGTCATAAGAAGCGCTGCGGGAAATCAATAGGGATCATTCTTAATTTACCCTCTACCCAGTAGAATATCCGCCAATTTAACAAAAATCAGTGCGATCGGTTGCAGTGGCCATTGGGTCAAAGATTAGTATCGGGTTTCCTTTGAGAACTTTGCGAAGAAAGACTTGTCGCGATCGCCTTAAGTGGATGACTTGGATCGAATTGAACGATCGCATGATTAAAATTGAGATAGAATTACGATGACGTAATCTCTTGAAGATAGCGGAGTAACTATCAATGACCATTGAGGGTGTCAGCAATCGAGAAGAGAGGAAAAATCTCAAATTGAAGCCAAACACCACAGAATACCAAGGCAGGATAAAGCAATCTCATCCAGATTGGCAAGCCACTAATATTACATATTTGTTACAGGCGATCGCGATCGCGCGCGCGTTCCTCGATCGCCATATTGCCCAATCTCGAGGTGAAGAGAATTCGGTCATAGAGATTAACTCCCAACGATTAGACGAGATCGCCAGTACAATGCCAGCTTCTCCAGCCCTCGAGGGAATTTGTCAGATATTTGAACTTTCGCCCTTCGAGCGGGAGATTTTGCTCTGCTGCGTGGGACAAGCCATCGATCCAGAGTTTCCCAATCTCTTTGCGATCGCTCATAATAAAGCCGAGTTGAACTATCCAACTTTTCAATTGACCTATCAGTGTTTTCCTACTCCTCATTGGAATGCGTTAACCCAGAGTCGCCCTTTGCGCCAATGGCAACTCGTTCATTGTGCCAACAGTCCAGAATTACCCCGTGCTTGCCTGCAAATTGACGAGGCCATTCTGCACTATCTCATGGGAGAGCCTTATCGAGATCCGCTCCTGTCGAAAACGCTCGCTCGCTACCCAGATTCTTCCCCTCGAGAGCCTTTGCAAGTATCTCACCAAAAAATTGTCGAACAAGTCGTCGCGATCTTGCATTCATCCCAAGGGAAAAGATCGATCGCCCAGTTGTGCGGAACTCTCAGAGAATCTCAACGGGCGATCGCCTATCGAGTCAGCCAATCTTTTCAACTTCCTCTCTATCGCCTCTCGAGCAATGCTATTCCCAAAAAGCGCGACGAACTCCAGAATTTAGTCATGCGCTGGCAGAGATGGTTTACTCTTGCTCCCAGTTTATTATTGGTCGAGGTCAATCAATCGGTTTCTGTGGGAGAAAGCGAGGAAGCCTCTCTGCTCAACGCATTTTTAGAGTCGGCACAGGTTCCAGTGATGATCGCAACCGACCAAAGATTGCAACTATCCCATCCGTCCGTTGTCACCTTTGATGTGGTGGGACTTGAATATGCAGAACAACTCGAACTTTGGCAAGCTGCGTGGCAAGATTATCAAGGCGATCGCGACAATTATCTCGAACGTTTGGCAGCACAATTTCGCTTATCGGCAACCATGATTAAAACCGCCAGTGCGGCAGTGCGATCGCATTCTCCAACCTCACCGGAAGAATGGAGCGATACGGCTAAAGCCACGCTGCACGAACGTCTCTGGGATTTTTGTCGCTTGCAAGCGCGACCGCAATTGGAGGGCTTAGCTCAACGCATTGATGTCCGTGCCACTTGGAACGATCTCGTGTTGCCAGAACGAGAAACGGGGATTTTGCAACAAATTCTCGCTCAAATACACCAACAAGCCAAAGTTTACCAAAATTGGGGGTTTGCCGATAAAAATCAACGAGGTTTGGGTCTAACTGTACTCTTTGCTGGGGCAAGCGGGACGGGGAAAACCACCGCCGCCGAAGTTTTGGCCCATGAACTTCGGTTAGATTTGTTTCGTATCGATCTCAGTGCGGTGATGAGCAAATATATTGGCGAAACTGAGAAGAATTTGCGCCGGATTTTTGATGCAGCAGAAATTGGGGGCGGAATTTTGCTCTTTGATGAAGCCGATGCTCTCTTTGGCAAGCGCACGCAAGTGAAAGACTCTCACGATCGCCACGCCAATATCGAGGTGAGCTATCTCCTGCAACGGATGGAGGCTTATCAAGGGTTGGCAATTCTCACCACCAATTTAAAAGACGATTTGGATCGCGCCTTCCTGCGTCGCTTGCGTTTTGTGGTTACTTTCCCCTATCCTAAAGCCCTACAGCGCGCTCAAATTTGGCAACGCGCTTTTCCGAAGCAAGCACCAACGGAAGGGCTAAATTTCGCTCTGTTGGGTCAACTGGATGTTACGGGGGGTAATATCAAATCCATTGCCCTCAATGCTGCCTTTTTAGCCGCCAATGCTGACGAATCCGTGATGATGAAACATATCCTTGCAGCAACTAAAACCGAGTATTTAAAATTGGGGCGATCGCTCACCAGTACTGAAACTTGTGGGTGGAATGTCTCTTAGTTAACGTTAGGAATAGCGATTTCTTTAATCTCTAATCTCTAATCCCTAGCACGTAGCGCTATATTTGTCGATCTCAATGCGAACGCAAAACGATCGCAGCAGAAAAAGCTGGGTTTCGCATTTCTATCCAGCCGACCAGAGGTATATCGTGTTATATTTACCAATCTATACGAGTTAAATTAGTCATGTAGTAAACCCATTGTCTTGCCGTATCAAAGTCTAAATTCAACTTATCTCTCATCAACTCTGCAAGAATCTCCTCTGCATCCCATTTCTTCAAGTCGCTTAAATCAATTGATTTGATTCCATTCTTAAGCTCTTTTTTGACCTCATTTAACGCCAACGTTCGATCCTCAATGAGTGCCAAAACCATCTGCTTATTGCTATCATTGGGGATCAAGTTATGAGGTATGGTAGCTGCTTGAACTATCTTTTGTTCTAGAGCTAATTCTAATCTGAGTTTCCCGGATAGTATGCGCTGGGCTGCCAAGTAAGCATCATCGGTATGATTCCAGACTTCCGCAATTAATCCCTTAACACCTCCAAATTTTTTCTTCCGAATTTGTGCTGTTTCACTCTCTAACTCCCCACTCGCCTTTACTTTACGTTTCCCGGCTGAGAGTTCGGCATCGTAGATATGCCGAGTGTTATGTTGGCCCATAAATTCTAAATATCCATGCACGTAGGTCTCTGCATTATTGACTCGTTGCCTCGGACCTAGTTTTGCACATCCCGCCAAGTCATAGGCATGATCCTGGGTATTGCCTGCAGCATGGGTAAATTCATGTAACAACGTTCCTTTACCTGAAAGGTTACCACCAGCTAGCTTCTGCGCGGGTCCCTGACCGAGTTGAACGGTAGGAGAGCCAAAACTGGTCATTCCACCAACCCCTACCCATTGATTGTGATCTTTATTTCCAGCTAAGGTTATCGGAGAAGTTTGGTGAGTAATATGTTCGGAAATACTAGCCATAGCCTTTTGATAGGTAGCAACAATACCTCCTACGCTGTCAACACCAAATACGGCTTCCAAAATATCCGCTCGGCCTACTAATTGACCGATTTCGCGAACGAGTCCGGGCAACTGGGTCAAGATCGCTTTAGTCGTATCTACACTTGGTGCTGTCTCTTCTGCTGACTCTTCTGTAAACTGTTTTTCAGATCCCATGTAGGCTTTATAGCATTCGTAGGCTTGAAAGAGAGTGTCAACACCACCAGTGCGGATCGCATAAATCAGTAAGTCTGGAGTCAAATCGTAGTCTTCTTCTACATCTTCTGATTCTTGTATGCCTCTCCACATCACGCCTAGTTCTTCCTCGCTTATATACCTAACGCCATGTAATAATATTTCTCTCACTACTTCTGGATTCTCTTGCACTTGCAAATAGGTAAGTTCGGGTACGCGAGCTTGAATGACCGAGCGCTGAATTGTTTTAGACTGCAAGGATTGAGAGGATTCCGAAGTACTATAAGCAATTGCTTTTTCACCCATTACATCGGCTTCGCGTTCCAATGATTGACTATCGTTCAGTGCAAGTCCCTTGAGTTGGGCATTCGCCGAAACACGACCTTGTTTTTGCTGTACAACGTGCCACGCTTCGTGAGCCAGATGCTCTTCTTGTTTGGGGCCAACATGAATCTCCGTGCCTGATGTATAGGCTAAAGCCCCAATCTCGAAGGGTTTTGGAGAGTTGTAATGCACGTTTACATCATCCATAGATATTCCCGACAGACCTTCTACTCCTGCTTTGAGACTATGAGGCAGTCCTGTTTTGTTCGGGGAATGCCCTTCAGACTCGACCATTTCTGAAGTTCTCTGAATTCCTGCTTCTCCTTGCTGAACCACATGGGTCAACTCGTGGGCAATCAATTCTTGTCCGCCTTGGCTTCCGGGTTGATACGCTCCTTGTCGAAAGAATACATCCCGTCCGGTTGTAAATGCCTTCGCTTGAATGGATTGATTTAAGCGATCGGCGCGATCGTCTGTATGAACCTTGACGTTACTAAAATCTGCTCCCATCGCCTGTCCCATTGATTGTTGCAGATTTTTATCTAAAGTTTGTCCACTTCCTTTGGCACGATTGATGGACAATTCTAGTTCTGAGGATGCCTCGCTCCCATCCACCGCTTCTTGTCGTTGCAGCATGGGTTTAGTCTGTAATTTATTATCCTGTTCTACCGTTTCCCTTTGTACCGTTTCTTCCTGTTGCGGAGCATCAGACACTGGAGCATTAATACGCCGAACGACATTACGAGCCACGCGATCGGCTTCTTGCTCGTAACGATCGTTCGGTTGCCCGATCGTCAATTTTGCCTGTATTGCTGCTGTCTCTTGGAGTCGTGCCAACGGATTGACCCCACTTCCTCCCGGTTTCCATTCAGGGAGTTGCGCCTTGGGTTTCGTTGCTGCTTTGGGTTGAATGACGGGGGGTGCGGTAAAACGAGGTTGTTCTTTTCCCGATGATGATTTCTGGGAAGAAATCCGAGTTTGGTGTTGGCGACTCATGAGCGAGCAAGGGTTACAACTGATGTCTTTATTTTCCTTTATAAGTCCAAATTGAGAAAGATGACCTAGACAAAAGTATAGAATTGTTGCGTCTTCCAACAGCAAGAATTCAGCTAGAAGAGGTGCGATCGCATGACTTTCCTCTCAAAATCGTCCGCCTCGGTTTATGCGGTGTAGTAATATTTGATGTTGAGATCGTTGGGTTTAAACCAGTGGCCGACCTCTTCAATCGTCACCGAAATCGAGCCTACATGGCCGTCCGTTTCATAACTCGCGAGCATTTGTCGCCAATCATTATCAAACGTAGTTGCCTGCTCGAATTCTTCAATTGATTCGGTGTGTGCTGCCGATCCCGTACCGGGAATGAGATATTTGCGAGTATATTGTATCGTTCCTTTGCTCTGAGCAGAAGTCGTAACTTCATTCAGCAAATTGTTATAGGTATCCGTAATGTTGGTTTCTCGCCCACTCGTATTAATGCCGGAGTAATGGTGCATTCCCACGACCCAGCCTTCTCCTTGAACCTTGCAAGCCACGATCAAAGCACAACAAGGACCTAAGCCCAAAGTTCCCAGTCCTTTGTCTCCTCCGCTTTTGACTCCTGTTTGGCGCATATTGACATCCTCAAACTTTCGATCGTATTTTGCGATATTCTTACCGTTGTACGGCCATTTTTTTTCGAGATCCAAGCTTGGATCTCGTTGGATAATGTTGGGAGCAACAGATTGAATTGTAAAGGTGGGAGTCGCGATCGCATCGCGTTGAATTTGCCGTTGAACCCCTCCTCCTTGCTGCACCACATGGGTCAACTCGTGGGCAATGAGTTCTTGTCCGCTTTTGCTGCCCGGGTTATAATTTCCTTGCCGAAAGAATACATCCTGTCCGGTGGTGAATGCCCTCGCTTGAATGGATTGATTGAGGCGATCGCTTTGGCTATCAGTATGAACTTTCACGCCGCTAAAATCTGCTCCCATCGCTTGTCCCATAGACTGTTGCAACCCAGAATCTAAGGGTTGTCCGCCTCCTTTGGCATGATTAATGGACGATTCTAATTCTGAGGAGGCTTCCCCTCCCCCGAGGTTCTCCTGTCGTTGCAGTTGAGGTTTCATCTGCAATTCTTCTTCTGTTTCTCGTTGTACTGCTCCTTCTGACTGGGAACGATCGCCTGTGGGAGAATTAATATGTCGCACCACATCATGGGCAACGCGATCGGCTTCTTGCTCGTATCGGTCATTCGGTTGCCCGATGGTCAATTTTGCTTGTACTGCGGCAGCATCTCCGAGTCGCTCCAACGCACTTGATACGCCGCTTCCTCCCGGTTTCCACTCTGGAAGTTGTGCCTCTAGTTTCTTCACCGTTTTGGGTTGAATAACAGGGGGTGCGCTAAACTGAGGCTGTTTGTTTTCCGAAGAAGATTGTGGGGAAAAAGTTCGAGGCTGATAATGACGACTCATGAGTGGGCAAAAGTTAAGATGGAGATATCTAATTATGATCTACTGTGAAAATATCTGCCTAAATAATGACCTAGACGAAGGTAGAGAATTATCGAGATCGCCTCGGAATATTGCGATCGCAATCCTTCAATTTTAACAATTGAACCAACAGAATTGCGATCGCTTGAGGTCAAGGTAAGGTTAACAAGGATGTTGCAGAGATAGCGATCGCTCTTGCCTTCCTTTATCTTTGCGCGATCGCTCGATAGCAATCGTACACTTCGGGTCGATCGCAAACAAAAAATACCTTCTCAAACAAATCTAAGCGAGGGCAAACATACCCGAGGGCGACCCGAGCGGCCATACTGATAGGAAAACAGCGCATTCCCGTACCAATGGCTGGAAAAGCAATTGTTTTGATTTGAGGGGCGCAATCGCTAACCACTTGCAAAATATTCAAATAACATTGCACCAACAACTCGCGATCGTTCTCACTGCCTTTCCAAGTGGGGGCAACGGTATGGATAATCCAGCGAGCGGGAAGGTTGCCCCCCGAGGTTATTTTGGCTTCAGTTAAAGCAAGGGGGACAATGCGATCGCATTCTTGACGTAATTGCTGTCCGGCAGCCTGATGAACGGCTGCATCCATGCCAATTCCCCCCAAACAATCGGTATTGGTAGAATTAACAATCGCATCGACTTGCTGCTCGGTAATATCACCCTTAACAATTTCCAAATATTTCCCATGCCCTTGTAAATAACGATTCAAGTAATATTCTTCCATTGCTTCTGGATCGGAAGATGTGCGGTGTCGATAGTGAGATTCATAACGAGCGCGTTTGCGACCCTGACGAATTCGCCGAGCTTTAATATCTGCCTGCAAATCGGAAAGAGATTGCTTTTCGGGTTCGAGGAATGGGGATTGAGAGGTGCGTTCTATTTCCGCTTTCATGCTGTCGAGAACCGCCTCAGCTTGCTCGTAATCCCCCGTATCGAGATATTTAACGGCTTCTTCTTTGGACAACGCAGACATCATAATCATAACCTGTTGGCGCACGCGATCGCTAAAGGGATAGGCCTCGAGCTGCTCGTCGGTGACAACGGGTAATTCTAAGGAAGTGCGTATTTTTTGTCGTTCTTTTCCTTCTACTCCTTCCCAAGTCAATCGGAAGGAACACAAAGGAGTCGATTGAGCCAGAGGCGGAATTTTTAACCGCAAAACAATGGTAAACGGACTCCCATTCATCAAATTTGGCAATTTATATTCTCCCTGATGGGTAATTTCAAAACGATTAAAAACATCAACAAGTTCGACATCACCTTGAGGTTCGATTCTTAAAGTTACTTTTCTCCCAAATGTTGCCAAAATACCTTGCATTTCATTTTGGATAATAGCGGGCAATTCTTCTGGCGATTCAATATAATAATAGTTGCCATCTCCACGACGAGACATGAGTTCCAATAGATCTTCATTGTAATGTTCTCCCATGCCCATTGTTGTCGTACTGACACTGCGTTGCGCCAATCCTTTTACATCCGTCCCAATGATATCGGGATTGGTTTCGCCGCGATTGGCTAAGCCATCGGAAAGTAAAATGATTCGATTCAAGCGTTCGGTATCGAGATGCTGACTCACTTGAATTCCACCTTCTAGCCAACCGTCATGGAGGGAGGTTGCACCTCGAGAATGGATGCGATCGATCGCACTCAACATACTGGCTTTATCAATCGCTAGGGTATTGGGAATGATGGTTTCGATGCGCTCGTCGTAAATCGTGACGCTGATGCGATCGCTGGGTAGTAATTGCTCGATCGCGAAACGGGCGGCTTGACGAGCATAATCAATTTTGAGTCCTCGCATCGATCCCGAGCGATCGATGACTAAACCAAGATTTAAAGGGGGACGATTGTTAATCGTATCAGCTTCGGGAGGCACGATTCTTACTAATAGATCGAGAGTCGTGGTCGATTCCGTGCTGGTCGCATCTCGTAAGGAAATCAATTCAATTTTAGGTGTTTTCATGTTTTTGTCCTCCCAAATTAAATAATTTTTGGGCAATATGTTGTAATAAATTTTGTTGTTCTTGTGGACTTTTAGGATGATTAAAGTCTTCACGAATATGAAGTTCTAAACCCGGCACGATTTCAATGCGCGTCCAGTGAGTTTCGGGCTGAGACACGGGAATTTCTTGTTTGTGCGGGCGTTGGGGAGAGAGAGATGGAGAATCTACGGGTGCTGCACCTCGACGCTGTTTGATCTCTTGTAAGAATCCTAAAGCAGGATTCGCAGGAGTTACGGTCAGTTGTACGCCACCTTGGAGGAGGGCTTCTAAATGTGCGTTATCTGTGGCGATCGCTAAATCGCCAATGGCATTTGTTCCATATCCTTCGGCGAGTAGTCGTCGCACGACTAATAGTTGCAATAGATGACGATAGCCATATACTGCATAACGACCGCCTTTTTTTTGGGGTTCGTCAAGCATGCCCGCACTGGTGTAATGGCGCACTAAACGAGGCGTTACGCCTTCTTTTACCCTCCCATGACTTTTTTGAGAGGGAAGAAATTGAGGGAGAAGGCTATTGGCCATCTCCACCAATTCGTCAAGTGACCATTTCGGGGTGTTGCTTGCGATATGTTGCAAGTTTGCCATATTTATACTTTACAACTTACAACTAAAATTGTCAATACCAATTTTAGTTGTAAGTGAAAATTGGGTGTCGCGTTACATTTTAGGCACTTGAGGGTTACGATGGCTGATCCCTCTCTCTGTGTTTCTCTGTGACTCTGTGGTTCATTTTCTTCATGTCCTAATGTATTTGCGTAATGCTATAGGCGATCGCAGAGCTACCCTGAATAATAATGGGGAATAGAATTAAACTATCCCCCATTATCTCAACTCGAGATTAAATGATGATGATGCGATCGCGATCGCTTAAACAATCGTAAAAGACCGTGCGAAGGTATTACTATAATCTCCAGCTTGGTCGTAAGCCTTGCCGCGCAGAGTATAGCGTCCCGTACTCAAACCCAACGAACTCAAGTTTAAGCTATGACGGAAACTGCTCCACCGTCGCGACCAATCCCAAGTAGCAGGAGTTAATGCCAAAGCATCGCTAACATCAATAACCGTACCGTTTTCCGTCACTAACTTGAACTCAACCCCCGAGAGGTCGTTATTCCCATCATTGTCGTACACCCAACCATTAGTAATTTGCAAAGTATCATTCACCGAGAAAGTACTGCCACTCAAACCAAACTGTAATCCAGCCGGAGCGGTATTATTTGTTTGCAGGGCTTGAATGGTAAAACTGCGCGATAGGGTTTGACTTTCTCCCCCAGATTGGTCTACAGCCATCCCGATAAGAGCATAGTTACCCTCGCTGAGGTTATACTGACTCAAATCGAAACTACCGGAAAAAGCCGCCCAGTTTTGATTCCAAGTGACGTGAGTAAAATTGTTCGTGCTACCCAAATTAATATCGCTGCCATCGCCAGCGATAATTTTAAAGGTAATGTTTTCCAGATCGCTAGCACCGTCACCATCTTGTACCCAACCATTACCAATTGTGAGAGTATCTGTAGGATTATAAGTGCTTTGGTTGAGAGTAAAGCGCAGATCCGTAGGGTTGAGGTTGGGTTGAGGGGTTTCGAGGTAGAAACCGCGCTCGAATTGCTGACTGGCTGTTCCTTCCCAATCGTAAGCAATGCCAACCAGTTTGTGAGAACCCCCTTGCAAGTTTAAGCTATCTAGGTTCACGCCATGTTGGAAACTTGCCCATTCTTGATTCCAACTGGCGACGCTGAAATTGGCGATATCATCACTAATTTCAATGGTGTCACCTTGTTCGGTAATGATGCGAAGATCGATATATTCGAGGGTATTTGCGCCATTCTCGTCCCGTACCCAACCATTGCCGAGATTGATGGTGTCTGTGGGTTTGTAAGTGCTGCGATCCAAGCTAAAGGTTAAGCTAGATGGGGCAGCATTAGGAGGAGGTGCGGTAACGGTAAACGATCGCTCGAAAAGATTGCTGGCAGTATTGGCGATGTCGTAAGCGATCGCCGCGATCGTATAGATCCCGTCGCCTAAATTCAAGGCATCGAGGTCAATATCTCCCGCAAAACTCACCCAAAGGGGATCCCAAGATGCCGCCGTCAGGTCGCCGATAATGTCACTCTTGACGATCGTGCCATCATCCTTGCGAAGGTCGTAGCGAATGTTAAAGATATCTTGCGCCCCATCGGGATCTTGCACCCAACCATCTTTAACGTGCAAGGTATCTGTAGGTTTATAGTCAATTTTATCGAGACTGAAACGCAAGGATGCGGGACTGGAGTTAAAGGGGAAAATCTCGATATTCTTGCTGACAACATCGCTTGTTGCCCCATCGAGATCGTAAGCTATTGCATTGAGGGTATAAGCACCCGAGGCGAGATTATAATTGCCCAAGTTAAGGGTATGGGTAAAACGAACTTCGTCGTATCGGTCTGCATCCGGGCTAAACTCAACAACATCGGCAAGATCGACGATCATTCCATCTACATCGATTAACTCGAAGTCAATCCGGTCTAGATCTTCGCGACCATCGCGATCGCGAATGAATCCTTCAGTAATTTCAAGGATATCTGTCGCTAGATAGCTATTCTTGTCGAGATTGAAAGTCATTCCCATCGGCGCGCGATTCTCCGTAAACTCGAATTGATAAGAAATGGAGTTACGGGTAGAATATCCCAAAGCATCAAAAGCCAGTGCTGCTAGGGTATAGTGCTGCCCTACTTCTAAATCGTATTGGCTCAAGTCAAAACGATATTCAAAAGTTGCATCGGAAGTTCCTTGGAGAGCAAATTCCGTTACATCGGGGACATCGATCGTCCAGTCATTGCTCGACAAGCGGAAATCAATGCGATCGACCCCTTCGATACTGTCTTGATAGAATAAATGACCGTCATTAATGGTAATAATTTGGGTATTTTTATGTTCACGATCGCTCCCCGGGATATCTAAGAAAAAGTCAGAAGATTGCCGCGATCGCACGGAGAAAGTTTGCGTTTGGGGATGGTCTGCAGTCCGTCCGGCGATATCATAAGCTCGAGCAAAAAGTTCGTAGTTTCCGTAGCCGAGACCCAGAGTGCCTAAGTTAATATTAAAATTGAATGTTCCATCGGAGAAGCCTTGTTCCGTCCACTGCGTTACTTTCCCGAGGGCAATTTCTGCGTTGTTGCGATAGTCCTTGACAAAGAATTGCACAGACTCGATTTTATTGATGCCATCGGGATGGTGAATATGGATGTTTTTGAGTTCGATCGTTTCATCTGTCCTATAATCATAGCGATCGAGGCTGAAGTTCGGACCGTAAGATAAATTTCTGAAAATATAGATGTTCAAATGATTCGTAACGATATTACTCTTCTTGCCAGATCCGTCATAAGCAACGGCTTTGAGGAAATACTGTCCCGATAGTTGCAAATCCGTCGGCAATTGAACGCGATAATCAAAACGAGCGCGCGGATCTTGAAAATTTTCCGATTCCGCGTATATTTGCGTTGCATCGGGAAGTTGAATGGTATTGCCACTGGGATCGATTAACTCAAAGGCAATATGCGTTAAATTCGAGGCGCCGTCGTTATCGAAAACTCGTCCGTATTCCAGTTCGAGAAGTTGTCCGGGGGCAAAGGTTTGCCACTCATCTTTGATGCGGAGATCTAACTCTTCCGGTGCTTGATTGGTGAGAGGAGAGACGATCGAAAACATTTGCTCGAAGGTTGCACCATCCGTATGTCCGGCGCGATCGATAACCCTTCCCGTGAGAGTATAATTCCCCTGTTCCAAACCGTAACGATTGAGGTTAACCCTGTAATTGAAAGAGCCTTGTTTGTTCTGTCGGTCATTCGATATGATACCGGCCGTCACATCGGGAAGATCGATTTCCGTGCCATCAGATTTAATCAGACGAAAATCAATATGGGAAATATCGTAAATTGTATCGGAATCCCATACAGAAACGAAGGCATTTAAAGGCTCGTGCTGCTGGTAATCGGTGCGATACAAATTAAAATCCAAGTGGTTTGGGGCTTGGTTGTATTGGCGATAGGTTGCCATCCACATATCTTCGCTTTGAGAACCGCCAATGGGATCGGGTCCGTAATGTTCGTGGTTGCCGAGTTGTCCGTCAGTGTAACCCGCAAGGAAGTAGGTATCGCCATCGCGATTTATGTCAACCCCCGTGACAATATCATCTCCTGCCGTTCCTAATTGTTGGAGTTGGAGTTGCACATTAAAATCGATTTCGTACATTGCCAACCACGCATCTTTCCCACCCACCGAACGACCGGCCATCGAATCGGTCGTATAGCCTCCTAAAAGGATGCGATTGCCAACTATACTAACACTATTGGCAATATCATCCCCTGCCGTACCGATTTGATCGATCCAAACAGGCTTGGTTTGCTGATAAGGATCGCGGAAACTATCATCGTAATAATAAGCAAGCCACGCATCAATTCCCCCTGCATTCATTCCCCCGACGTTTCCTGTCGTGCTGCCAACAATCGCGATCGCGTTGGGATAATCGGGATCGATCGCAATATCATAGGCTTTCGTGTCGCCGCCAACAATATAGTCGTATCCTTGAGACGTATTCTGAAAACCTCGGCGCAGTCCCGTCCTATCAAATTTGAGAACCCAAGCGCTAGACGAACCATTATGCCGGTCGTCCCCCTGCCAAGCACTGGTGCTATAGCCGGTCGCGAAGGCTTCTCCATTAGAGTTTACAGCAATGCCAGTAGCTACATCATCGCCTAATGTGCCGATTTTATTCTTCCATTGCAATTCTCCGTCCGGATTGAATTTTGCGATCCACGCATCTTTTCCACCTTGGTTTTGGCCGACAAGATCCCCCGTGGTGTACCCGGCAAGATAAATGTGTCCCTCTCGGTCGATCGCGATCGCTTCGGCAACATCATCTCCCGCAGATCCCCATTTACGCGGAAAAGAATTCACCAATTCCCCATTGGGACTGAAACGCCCAAACCAAACATCTTTACCGCCAAAACCGACTCCGCCAAAATCTCCATCGGTGTATCCCGCAACGAAGAAATCGGAATAGTAGGGATTGAGAGCAACGGCATTAGCAACGTCATCTCCCCTGCCATTACTGCCATAGTAGCGCTTCCAAACAATATTGCTCCCGAGATCGTCGTAGTAGGCAATCGAGATATCGCGATCGAGATGGGTCGAATTGTTCAATTTCCCAATTGTATAACCGACGCTATAAGCGCCAAAATCAGATGAATCGTTGGTGGCAATATCGAGGAAGCGATCGTTATTTTCTGTTCCCAAGCGATGCACTCTCGCACGGCCGAGTGTATTGTCGTCCGGTGGTGGTGGCATGGGATTGTTACTCGCAGCCGAAAGGGCATTCGAGAAAGGGAGATCGAATTCTGAAGCAGGGTTTACAAATGCCACAGAATCAAGAAGGCTCGAATCTGTTCCTAGGTTATTGGAGTTGGATGGATCGGGCATGATTGAATTGGGGAGATGAGGAGGATGGTAGAGGCGAGTTTGAATGTTGTTATACTATTGTACGCTGAAAAACATAGGGACACAAAATGTTAGTTACATTCCTGCCGAGCGTTAAACGAAGGTAAAGGAGCGAGAGAAGGTATTGCTATACTCTCCGGCTTGGTCATAGGCTTTTCCGCGCAAAGTATAGCGTCCCGAAGTCAATCCCAAAACACTGAAATCGATGCTATGCCGGAAACTACTCCATTGGTTCGACCAATCCCAAGTCGCCGCACTCAAATCGAAACTATCCTCAAGGGCGATCGCCGTCCCATCTTCTGCGACTAACTCGAAGTCTACCCCGACAAGGTCACTATTACCATCCTCATCGTAGACCCAACCATTGGTAATTTCGAGAGTATCGCTGGCTGAGAAAGTATTGCCGCTCAAACCAAATTGTAACCCTGCTGGAGTCGTATTATTCGTTTGGGGAATTTCGATCGTAAACCCGCGAGAAAGGGTCTGACTTTGACCGCCAGATTGATCTCGCGCAATGCCTACAAGGGTATAATTGCCCTCGCTGAGATTATATTGGCTCAGATCGAAACTACCCGCAAAACTCGCCCATTCCGGACTCCAACTGGCATAAGTGAAGTTTGCGATCGCCCCCAAGTCAATTTCGCTGCCGTTACCGGCAACAATTTTGAAGGAGACGCTTTCGAGGTCATTCGCCCCATCGCCATCTTGAACCCAACCATTGCCAAGAGTGAGGGTGTCGGTGGGGTTATAAGTATTTTGATTGAGAGTAAAGCTCAAATCCGTGGGATTGAGGTTGGGTTGGGGAACTTCAAGGAAGAAACTGCGCTCGAACTGTCCGGAGGCTGCGCCTTCTACATCGTAGGCAATACCGATCAATTTGTGAGAGCCTTCTTGTAAGTTTAAGCCCTGTAAGTTCGCACCATGTTGAAAACTTGCCCATTCTTGATTCCAACTGGCAACGTTGAAATTGGCGATATCATCACTAATTTCAATGGTGTCACCTTGTTCGGTAATGATGCGAAGATCGATATATTCGAGGGTATTTGCGCCATTCTCGTCCCGTACCCAACCATTGCCGAGATTGATGGTGTCTGTGGGTTTGTAAGTGCTGCGATCCAAGCTAAAGGTTAAGCTAGATGGGGCAGCATTAGGAGGAGGTGCGGTAACGGTAAACGATCGCTCGAAAAGATTGCTGGCAGTATTGGCGATGTCGTAAGCGATCGCAGAGATCGCATATATCCCATCAGCTAAATTCAAGGCACTGAGATTAATCTCTCCGGCAAAACCCACCCAAAGGGGATCCCAAGCGGCTGCCGTCAGATCGCCGATCGCATTACTCGTAACGAGAGTCCCATCATCTTTGCGAAGATCGTAGCGAATATTGAAGATATCTTGCGCCCCATCGGAATCTTTAACCCAGCCATCTTTAATCCGTAAAGTATCTGTGGGTTTGTAGTCACTGCGATCGAGGCTGAAACGCAGAGATTCGGGGCTAGAGTTGGGAGAAAGAATGTCAAAATATTGTTCAAATAGATGTCCCATTGCCCCATCAATATCGTAACCCGTGGCAATTAAGGTATAGGAACCGGGATCGAGATTGTAGTTCCCCAAGTTAATACTGTGAGTAAAACTGGCTTCCTCGTAGGTAGCGGGATGGGGAGTAAAATCAACAATATCCATCAGATCGAGAATGGTGCCGTCAGCATGCCATAACTGGAGGTCAATGCGATCGATATCTGCACTCCCGTTGGGATCGTGAATAATGCCATCACTAATCTCAATGATTTCTGTAGAAAGATAACTATCATTGAGATTAAAGGAAATCCCCATCGGTGCCAGATTTTCTTGTAGGTAGAATTGATAGGAAACAGGAGAATTGGAGTTTCCTAACGTATCATAAGCCATTGCCCACAAAGAATATTGCTGATTGATGTCTAAGTCGTACTGGCTCAAATTAACACTATACTCAAAAGTTGCATTGAGCATTGTCTGCAAGGTAAATTCTGTGACATCGGGGAGATCGATAAACTGGTAGTCGCCCAACCTGTAGTCGCCGTTTATCTTTTGCAAGCGAAAATCAACCCTCGAAATATTTTCGATGCCGTCACGCCAGTGAATGTCAACATTTTTGATACTAATGATTTCCGTGTTTTTGTACTCGTTACGATCTTTGGCCAGTTGGAAATTTAAAGGGAAAGGATGATGATTTGGACTTGTCTGCACGTAGAAACTCTGTATATTGGGATGGTCTGATGTCCGTCCGGAGATATCGTAAGCACGAGCAAAGAGTTCGTAGCCGCCACCTTCTAAGCCCAAAGCACCCAAATTAATGTTGTAATTAAATTTCCCATTGGAAGAGCCGGAATTGGTCCATTGCGTTACTTTTCCAAGAGCTATCTCTGCGTTGTTACGATTGTCACGCACGAAGAACTGCACGGATTCAATTTTATCAATGCCGTCGGGATGGCGGATGTGAACGTTTTCGAGTTCGATGGTTTCGTAAGCCTTGTAATCGTAGCGATCGAGGTTGAAGTGGGGGCCGTGAGAAAAACTCCCATGAACATCAATGTTAAGATAGCGTCCAAAGGTGTTGCTTGTTGCTCCCGAACCATCATAAGCTGTTGCTTTTAAGAGATACTGCCCCGATCGCTGCAAATCCGTCGGCAATTGGACGTTATAATCAAAACGAGCGTGAGGATCGTGCTGATAGGTTGATTCGGTATATATTTGCGTTGCGTCGGGAAGTTGAATGATGTTGCCGTCGGGATCGATAAGTTCAAAGGCAATACGGGTTAAGTTAGAAGCACCATCATAATCGAAAACTCGCCCATATTCTACCTCAAGGGTTTGTCCTGGGGTGAAAACTTGCCACTCATCTTTGAAATGAACTTCTAATCCTTCTGGAGCTTGATTGGTTAGAGGTGAAGTAATGGAGAATGTTTGCTCGAATGTTGCACCATCGGGATGTCCGGCGCGATCGCGAGCAATTCCGCGCAAAGTATAATCCCCTTGCTCTAATCCATAGCGATTTAAGTTGAGATTATAGGTAAATTCTCCTCGTTCATTGTGCCAATCCCGCGAAGTAATATTGGTAATCTCGGGCAGTGAGATTTCCGTCCCGTCAGCTTTAATCAAGCTAAATTCAATATGAGAAATATCGTAGATTGTATCTCGTTCCCAAACTTCACCGTAAATCTCCAACGTATCTTGCTGCTGATAATGGATATGATTCAAGTTAAAGTGTAAATTCTCTGGCGCTCGATTATGTCGCTTATATTCTGCACTCCACATATCTTCGCTTTGGTTGCCACCAATGGGATCGGAACCGTAGTGTTCGTGATTGCCCAATTGTCCATTGGTATAGCCTGTAAGAAAATAACTATTCTCATAATTGTTGACCGTGATGCCTGTCGCAATATCATCTCCAGTCGTTCCCAGTTGTTGCTGCCAGCGTAATTCGGGCTGCATGGGGTTAGAATTGGGATCGTAGGAGGCAAACCACGCATCTTTACCGCCAACGGCACGACCAGCCATCGATCCGGTAGTCGAGCCAGCGAGATAGATGCGTCCTCCTTCATCTAAGGCAATACTGTGAGAAATATCATCTCCGGCGGTGCCGAATTGTTCGATCCAGTGGGGTTCATTCTGACGGTAGGGATCGTAAAAATGGCGATCGTAACGGGCTACCCACCCATCGATCCCGCCTGCATTCGTGCCGTCTAAATCACCCGTGGTACTTCCAGTGACGTAAACATCGCCATAGTTGCTGACGGCAATATCATAGGTTTTCGTATCGCCATCGACAAGATAATCTTGCCATTCTCGCATCCCGTCGCGATCGAGTTTGAAGACCCAAGCGCTAGATGAGCTATTACCTGTGTTATTATCACTCCAGCCGTGGGTACTGTAACCCGTTACAAAGACTTCGCCAGCATTGTCAACGGCAATCCCCGTCGCAATATCATCCCCCGACGTGCCGACTTTGTAAGTCCATTCAAGATCTCCTTCTATAGAGAACTTCGCCACCCACGCATCTTTACCGCCGTCATTATTCCCGACAAGGTCACCTGTTGTGTAGCCAGCCAGATAAATATTGTAGTTGTTGTCAAATGCGATCGCTTCCGCGACATCATCTCCAGCCGATCCCCATTTAAACAGAAAAGAATCTATGATATCTCCATGATGAGAGAAGTTTCCAAACCAAACATCTTTACCTCCCAATCCAACCCCGGCAAAATCCCCATCAGTGTAGCCCGCTACCCATAATTCCGAACCGGGAGAAGGTGAGGCGATCGCAGTGGCGACATCATCTCCCACACCGCCATACTGTCGTTTCCAATCAATGTTACCGTAATCGTTGTGGGCAATGACCACATCTTTATCGCCGCTTGTCGAGTTTGCCAGTTGCCCCATCGTATAACCCACACTATAGGAGCTAGACCTAGAATGATTATTCAAGGCAATATCGAGGAAGCGATCGCTCCGATCCGTCCCCAAGCGATGCACCCGAGCGACACCAGGCTTCATTCCGGGAGAAGTATTGGGAGGTGAGACAGGGATATTACTTGCGGCTGAGGTAGAATTCGTAAAAGGATCGTGCAAATCCGAAGCGGGATGCAAGATCGCAGAGGTATCGAGAAGGCTCGGATCGGTTCCTAAATTATTGGGATCGGATTGAGCAGGCATAGTTGAGATTGGGGGACGGTGAACAATAGAATTTTAATTTAATGATTATGTACTAAAGTAGCACAATTATTCAACAGCAACCAGATTATTAACTCCTACACTTTCACGATGTCTATTTTCCGAAAGATCGTCAATGGATTTGCAGACTGATTCTTTCAAGCCGCTATTGCACCCGAAGGGTCAATAGCGGTTCTTGACTAGGGGATCGCCAGAATTGCCTTGATTGATGGTGGTATCGGTAGCTATAGAATTTATATCTCTATATTTATCGCACCTCAAGCGATCGCACAGAGAAACCAAAGAAAAAGCTGTTGCCAGCAAGAGAGTGCAACAGCTTGGAGAGTCGGAAAAACGAAAGATTTTAAGACAGAGCTAACAGCCCTAAAGAAGCAGAAGCGATCGCTAAAAAGGTAAAACTTGCGATCGCTGTGCCGAGATAATCCCACTTACTCGACAAACGCCCCTCTAATTTCAGCGCTTTCAAAGCGTGCCAAACGTGACCCCCAAGGAAAACCACCCCGAGGAGAACTTGAATTCCGGCAAATGCTTCTCTACTTTGGCCGTAGAATTCAATCGGGAAAGTTGTCGTATTGAAAGCAACGAAATAGCTAGAAATGAAAGCAGCTAAGGCAACTCCGGCAAGGCTATAGGATAGAATTCCGTGAGCGTTAAAAATCACGCGATCGCGTACCCACTGAAACGGAGGCGTAGTAATATGCCAAATGCCTCCCGCAATAAGCAACACAGCAATAAGCAAATGTCCCCCGATGATGTCTTCGAGATTGTTAACACTTGCCATCCCTAAAGCCGTCCAGCCCGAGGGAGAAAATCCCAAGAGGTAGCCCAATAACACCAAAGGGTTTAAGGTGGGTTCGCTGACGAGGCGTACCTCTCCTAAAGGAGGATCGTAAATCCCCCCAAACTTCACCGCCTTGAGAACGAGGAGCATTGCCCCCAACCCCAAAACAATGAGGTGACTGCCCAAAATCAGCCCCAGTTTTTGAGGATCTTTCCATTCATAGTGGAATTGCGCGGCCAACCCTGCGGACTCTGCTAACTTGTCCTCATTTCTGAAAACGTGATGCAGTCCCCCTGCCCCTAAAACTGCCGAAGCAGCTAAATGTAAAATTGCGATCGCAAAATAGGGATAGAGATCGACAATTTCACCCCCCGCCCCCACTCCCCACCCCAACCGCGCTAAATTGGGCAGCAGGAGAAATCCTTGTTCTCCTAAAGGGAGACTGGGAACATAGTGGGCAATCTCCGAGAGGGTTATTGCTCCTGCCCAAAACATTATCAACCCAGCATGGGCAACATGAGCGCCGAGCAAACGATTCGAGCGATCGATAAGGCGAGCATTTCCCGCCAGCCAATCTAGATTGTTTGTCAGTGTCGTTCCTTGAATTGCACTGGTCATCGCTATAATTTGGCTAGAACATATTTGTGTTGATAGGAGTAAAGCCAACCCGAGGAAGATGGGAGGAATCCCAATATTTCAAGGGTGCTTTACCCCTATTTCTTATCTTTTTTGGAGACTATTCAGCCGTTGCTGGTGAAGGATCGGGAGCCATTCGCACCGGTTGGGGCGTTCCCGCATTATTTAAAGATTCGGTCACGCGGTTGAAATCAAAGCCGATCGCTCGCAAAGCGTGCCACAAATGACCCTGCAAGAAGAAAAATGCAAGGAAGAAATGAGCATTCGCCAGCCAGCAGCGAGCCGTATGCACTCCTCGTCCCAGTTCCACCGTATCGGCAAAATAGGGAGTGATGCCCAATTTCACATCGAGAACCGGCCCGTAAAATTCAACGGGATAAGCAAGGGTATTAACCGAGCAGAAATAAGCAGCAACGAAGCCAGCCAAAGCAATTCCACCGAGAGAATAAGATAAAATTGCTTCCCCTGAAAAAGTGAGAACTTTCTTTGCCCAATCGAGAGGCGGTACAAGAATATGCCAAACTCCGCCGCCGATGAGCATTAACCCGACATAAACATGACCGCCCACTAAATCTTCCAAGTTATTAACTTGAGCAAAGTGAGTTTGATAGCCATAAATCGTTAAAGGATTTAAAGTCGGCTCGGTGACAATTCGCACATCTTCGATGTTTGTATCGTAGAGTCCGCCCCAAAACATCGCTTTAGCGACGAGCAACAATGCCCCAGCTCCGAGGAATAATAGATGATGTCCGAGAATCATCCCCAATTGTTGCGGATCGTCCCAATCAAAATGAAAGCGCCGAGCCATTCCTTGGGCATTTTGTAAATTTGTCTCGCCTTTGAAGCAGTGAAACAAAGCGCCTGCGCCTAAAACTGCCGAAGAAATCAGATGAATGACACCGATAACAAAGTAAGGATAAACATCCGTTACCGCACCACCAGCCCCGACACCCAAACCTAAAGTTGCCAAGTGAGGCAGCAAAATCAGACCTTGCTCTCCCATCGGCAAAGCTGGGTCGTAGTTGGAAAGTTCAAACAGGGTAAACGCTCCCGCCCACAAGGTGGTTAAGGCCGCTTGGCCAACGTGAGCCGAGATAAAGATGCCGGAAAGTTTGACGAAGCGAGCATTTCCTGCCCACCAGTCGTATTTCACGACAGATTTTCCGTATGCTTGCATAGTTTTTTATCTTGGGTCGTGTTAATCGACCTCTGGAGGAAGACTCCCTCAGAGGGTTTTGATGCTGTTTCTGATTACAACATCAAGATTGATTTCCTTGCTCCCACGTTAACATTTTTTAATGAAAATAATTCTCAATAAAGAAAGCGATCGTGTAAGCTGGATTGAAATGATTATTGCATATTATTCTCAATAATTGTCAAGGAGGATCGAAAAAATGACTGCGATCGCAGCAAATCTAGCCAAAATCCCTTGGTGGGCGGGCAATGCCCGGTTGACCGACCTTTCGGGAAAATTACTCGGGGCGCACGTTGCTCAGGCGGGGTTAATTGTTTTCTGGGTAGGAGCGATGACCCTGTTTGAAGTGTCTCGCTTTGACGGGACGCAACCCATGTACGACCAAGGGTTAATTCTGCTGCCTCATTTGGCAACCTTGGGTTTTGGGATTGGGGACGATGGCGCGATCGCGACCTATCCCTATTTTGCGATCGGCGCAATTCATCTGATTTCCTCCGCATTTCTCGGTTTTGGTGGCATCTTTCATGCTATTTTCGGTCCCGAAGTCCTGGAAGAAAAATTTGCTTTCTTCAGCTACAGTTGGGCGGATGCGCGGAAAATGACCAGTATTATCGGCATTCATCTCATGCTTTTGGGCATTGGGGCGTGGCTGCTGGTTGCAAAAGCCATGTTTTTTGGAGGCTTGTACGATCCATCTCTGAGTGCCGTCAGAATCATTGATAGCCCGACCCTCAACCCCGCGACTATTTTCGGCTATCTCTTCGGAGCTTCAGGACGAGATTGGCTCGCAGGAGTTAACAACCTCGAAGATGTCGTTGGCGGTCATGTTTGGATCGGTGTGTTGTGTCTTGCTGGGGGAATTTGGCATATTCTCACGGAGCCTTTCCCTTGGGCAAAACGCCTCTTTGTTTGGTCGGGAGAGGCATATTTATCTTACAGTTTGGGTGCTTTGGCACTCATGGGCTTTATTGCCACCTATTTCGTTGCCGTGAATACCCTTGTCTATCCGGAAGCCTTTTACGGAGAAGCGTTGCAGATTAAATTTGGGCTTTTCCCCTATTTTGCCTCTCCCGATCCTCATGCCCTCACCAGTCGCACTTGGTTAGCTAACGCTCATTTCTGGCTGGCCTTCTTTTTCCTACAAGGTCATATTTGGCACGCTCTCAAAGCCGCCGGATTTGATTTCCGCACGGGACGGGTTCAATCTGCTCCTTAAATTCTCTCAATATTGAGGGCAGATCGTTCAATTTATTGAGAATCTTTCTTATTTAGAGAATAGTCTCTCTAATTCTTTTCTCAAATTATTGCAAATAATTCTTAAGGAGGTCAAACAATGACAGCCATTATTGCTGAAAATCCGTACAAGGATAAAATTCCCCCTCTCGGTTGGTGGGCGGGAAATGGTCGCTTTATCAATTTGTCGGGGAAATTACTCGGCGCTCATGTGGCTCATGCAGGGTTAATTACGCTTTGGGCTGGGGCATTTACTCTGTTTGAAATTTCTCGCTTAAACCCTGATATCCCGATGTACGAACAAGGGTTGATTTTGCTGCCTCATCTTGCCAGTTTGGGTATCGGTGTCGGGTCTGGCGGTGCTATTACTGATACTTATCCCTATTTTGTCGTTGGGGTGCTGCATCTCATTTCTTCTGTTGTTTTAGCTGCAGGGGGACTCTATCACGCACTTTTAGGTCCTGATGTTTTAGAAAACAATGGCACATTTGCGGGGTCTTTTGGCTATGACTGGAAAGACCGCAAAAAAATGACCTCGATTATCGGTATTCATCTCATCTTTTTAGGGATAGGTGCGTGGTTATTGGTCGCTAAAGCGATGTTTTGGGGAGGATTGTACGATGTTGCGATCGCAGATATCCGCACCGTTACCCAACCAACACTCAACCCTGTCACTATTTTTGGCTATCTCGTTGGTGCATCGGGGGATGCAGGGATGGCTGCGGTAGATAATCTTGAAGATATTGTCGGCGGTCATATTTGGGTTGGTTTACTTTGCATTGGTGGAGGAATTTGGCACATTCTCACGCAACCTTTTGACTGGGCGCGACGACTTCTCGTTTATTCGGGAGAGGCTTATCTCTCCTACAGTTTAGGGGCGTTGGCTTATATGGGCTTTTTTGCCGCTTATTTTGTCCTAGTTAACGATACTGCCTACCCAGAAGTATTCTATGGTCCGACTGGACTGATTGAAACGGCAACAGGAATCGTTACGCCTCGGGGTTGGTTGGCAGGGTTTCACTTTGTCTTTGCCGTTTTGGTGTTAAGCGGTCACATTTGGCATGCCCTTCGCGCTCGTGCAACGGCAGCCGGATTCGATCTTCGCAAAGGTGAACTGGTGACTCCTTATGTAGGAAATGTAGAAGTGGGGAATTTAGCAACCTTTATTAATTCCTCGGATTTTACTCTACTTTTCCTCAAGAATTTACCAATTTACCGCCCCGGACTTTCGCCTTTATCAAGGGGATTAGAAATCGGTATGGCTCACGGTTATTTCTTAATTGGCCCTTTTGTTAAATTAGGACCTTTGCGGGATTCGGAACTTGCTAATTTGGCTGGACTATTATCTGCGATCGGCTTAGTGATTATCCTCACGGTTGGTTTATCTCTTTATGGGACGGCGACCTTTAAAAAAGGATTTGAAACTTTACCTCGGCCGCGCCTGACAACAACTGTTCCTAATGTTCCCGAATCTCTGCAAACAATAGACGGCTGGAGTCAATTTTCAGCAACTTTTCTGGTTGGTGGAGTCGGCGGGGCAATTTTTGCCTACTTGATTCTCAATAATTTAGAACTGTTGCAGACCATTCTAAATAATGGATAAAATCTTTCTGTAACTGAAACAGAAAACGTTGCTTTTCGTTCGGTCAAATAACGATTTTTACTCAGTTAATTTTAATTAAGTAGTTTGTTACAACTACTTAATTTTTCCTGTTTATTGATTTTCTAAATTTGACAAAAATAATCTTGTTTCTTACTTGACAATTTATCTCAATAAGCGGTAATCTATATTTAGTGTGTTCTTCTCTCAAAAACTTGAGAGTTGAGATTGGAAGAAACCTCAACTCTCAATCTTTTCTTCATTTTTTAATTCCTGCGATCGCAGACAAGAAAAGTAAAATCGGCATTTCGGAAACTTTTGACTGGAAATGGATGCGATCGCCATGCGATCGCAAAACAAAAAACAATTGAAGAGGAAAAACTCAATGATAAAAAATCAGCTTAAAAACTGTCCTTGCTGTTCTCATGCTTTAGTCCGCCAGTTCCGAGGAACTCATCTCAATTGTTTTTGTCCTTCCTGTCATTTTGAGATGCCAGTTATAGAAGAGAGAAGGATTGTAACCCTCGATCTATCTAAAGCAGAGCAATACTGCTATTCCAACACTATCAAGCTAAGGAGATAACGATGGCAAAGATTGGCTTATTCTACGGCTCAACTACTGGAAAAACAGAAACGGCTGCTGAAGAAATTCAGGAGGCATTGGGTGGAGAGATTGTAGTGATGCTCCATGAAGTTTCTGAGGTTTCTGCGAGTGATTTTGAGTTATATGATTATCTCATTATTGGTTGTCCAACTTGGGATATTGGTGAATTACAAGCCGATTGGCAAGGATTTTATGATGAGCTAGATGAGATTTCATTTAGCGGTAAAAAAGTTGCTTATTTTGGCACAGGCGATCAAGTTGGCTATGCCGATAATTTCCAAGATGCAATGGGAATTTTAGAAGCAAAAATTTCCGAATTAGGTGGTGTTACAGTCGGTCACTGGCCGACGGATGGCTACGAACACGAAGCCTCAAAAGCAGTTAAAAATGGCAAATTTGTCGGCTTGGCTTTAGATGACGATAATGAATCAGAAAAAACAAGCGATCGCATTCAAAAATGGGCAACTCAATTAAAATCTGAATTCTCAATTTAAAAGCGTACTGAAAACAAATTCATCTTTGTAGCTATCGCACTCTAAACATTCGCGATCGGTTCAGTAATAGCCGATCGCAAATAACCCACACTTCAAATCGAATTATGTCAATTCTCATTATTTCTTGTGGATTCTTTTTCGCTTGGTCGTTTGTTGCTTTATTGGGCTGGAGTTGTTTTAAAACAACATTACAGGGTTTTACTTATCTTCAAAGACTTCATCAAATTCCCTGTTCTCGCTGTACTTTTTGTACGGGGGATTATCGACTGAAATGTACAGTTCATCCTTATACAGCCTTATCCGAAGAAGCGATCGGCTGTCGCGATTTTGAACCCATTACGATTGAACAATTATCAATGAATCGCGATCGGCGATCGATCGTCAAAAACTAAAACTAATTATTAGGCAATTACACTCAATTCTTCAAGACAATGACAATATTTCCTCATGCTTTGTGGCTCGATGCTAATCCGAGTTTTTCTCGCTTTCATGCTCCTCTGGTGCGGTATCTTGCCAAGTATACGACGACTGCTGTATGGTCGTATCATCAAGATGAAGACGAGGCTAGTTCTTTAGAAATTGCCCTCACCTTCCTTCACGATTATTTAAAACAGTGCGATCGCCCCATTCATCTCATCGGTCATGAAACAGGGGGTTTACTGGGTTGGCTTTATGGGCGAAGATATCCAGAACGAGTAAAATCTCTAACACTCTTGGGCATTGGAGTCAATCCGGCGGTAGATTGGCAATCTCACTATTTTTCCTTACAAGAAATCTTACCTTGTTGCCGTCATACACTGTTAAGGCAAATGGTGTGGAATATGTTTGGGCATCAAGATCGTTATACTGCCGATCGCTTAATTACTCTCCTCGAAGGAGATCTCGCTTCTTCTCCCTCGCCCCACTCCCTCTACAAGCGAGTTGGCATTCCTCAAGGAGGAATCAAATCACCTTTACTCATTTGTGGCAGTGCCAATGATATTATCACCGATATTAATGCCCTGCGACGATGGCAACCTTTGTTGAAATCTTCTGATGTGCTATGGGAATATCCAGAGGGTCGCCACTTTTTCCACTATTTCCATCCACACCCTGTGGGACGAAAAATCGTTAGTTTTTGGCGATCGCAAACTGCTTCTCATCTCACATCAGAAAACGAAAATTGCTTAAATTTGGTCTAGGTCTGGAGAGGTACAATTTAAATATATTGGTGATGGGACGATCGAGAAAAACTGCTAGTCTCCTACTTGCTTTTTTGCAGAGTTTGGAGGAAGTGCGATCGCAAGTTGTTAAAACAGAGTGCGAAAAAAATATTCTCTATCTGTCACGCCAGACGCTCCGATCTCGTCTTCCTTTATAGAAGACCTCAAACGGAGAGTATCAATCATGAGCCCACGAGTTGAATTTGGCAAAGTTGAACCGGCTGCAATGCAAGCTATGATGTCATTAGAGAATTATGTTCGTAACAGTGGCATCGATAAAACCATCCTTGAATTGATTAAAATGCGCGCCTCTCAGATTAACGGCTGTGCTTTCTGCCTCGATATGCACTCCAAGGATGCCCGACAAGCAGGGGAAAGCGAACAGCGTCTCTATGCCCTCAGTGCTTGGCACGAAACTCCCTTTTTTACCTCTCAAGAACGGGCTGCTTTAACCTTAACTGAAGCAGTGACACAAATTGCGGGTAATGAAGTCTCGGATGCCGTTTATGAAGAAGTTAGCCGCTACTTTACCCCCGCGCAGATCGTACAGTTAGTTATGGCGATCGCAACAATTAATGCTTGGAATCGAATTATGAAAACCACTCATTCAGTTCCGGGTAGCTATCAAGTGAACCAAGCTGCATAGAAAGAGGAGACGATAATGCGCGAGATGGCTTTACAGCAAAAAAACTCTCTGGAAACATTCGATCGCTATCGTTCGTTATTATTTGCGATCGCCTATCGAATGTTGGGAAGTGTTATGGATGCCGAAGATATGGTCCAAGAAACCTTTCTGCGCTGGCAACGAACCTCCCAGCAAGAGATCGAGTCTACCAAAGCCTATCTCACCACAATCGTCACTCGTCTCTGTATCGATTACTTGCGATCGGCACGGGTTCGACGGGAACAGTATGTAGGTCCTTGGTTACCCGAACCTATTGTTACAGAAGCATCAATCCAACCTATGGCAAAGGAAGAATTAGCAGATTCTTTATCGATCGCCTTTCTGATTTTATTGGAACGTTTATCTCCGGTCGAACGAGCGGTTTTTCTTTTAAAAGAGGTTTTTGAGTACGAATACAACGCGATCGCAGAGATTGTGAAGAAAAATCCGACTCACTGTCGTCAAATTGCCCGACGCGCCCGAAAACATATTCAAAGCCAGCGATCGCGCTTTCCGACAACTCCTCAGAAGCAGGAGCAATTAACGCAAAAATTTATGCAAGCCTTTAGTCAAGGGGAGTTACAGGGATTTATCGACCTTCTTGCTGAGGATGTCGTGCTTTGGTCGGATGGTGGTGGGAAGGTTAACGCACTCCTCAAACCTCTACAGAGTGCAAGGAAAGTCGCTGGCTTTCTGCGGGCTATCTATCGACTCGAGGGCAAACTCGGCAAGGTTTCCCAAGCTGAGTTGGTACGAGTTAATGGTCAATCGGGTATCGTCTACTCTGTTGAAGGAGTGGTTCAAACCATTGTTGCTATGGAAATTGTCGATAATCGCATTCAATCTCTTTATTTTGTGAGGAATCCAGATAAAATCGAGAGAAGTTTTTCCGATCGCAACGCGATCGGAAATTCACTCAAGAAATGCTAAATTATTGAGAGATTCTGTGTATCTTACCGACTAACCAATAAGTTTTCATTTCCCCTTTCCCTTTAATAGGAATCAAACCTCGTTCCTCAAACTCATAGCGATCGCGCAACCGTTCGTAAGTTTGTTCGGTAACTTGAATGCACCCTGCTTTCCCATGGGATTCCATCCGACTGGCTGTATTGACTGTATCACCCCAGAGATCGTAAATAAATTTTTTCATGCCGATCACTCCCGCTACTACTGACCCAGTATTGATGCCAACGCGAATAGCAAAATTTTGTTGATTTTCCTCGTTAATTGTCGCGATCGCAGCCTGCATTCCTAAGGCCATATCTGCCACAATTTCTGCATGATCCCCCCTCACTTCCGGCAATCCTCCCACTACCATATAAGCATCGCCAATGGTTTTAATTTTTTCTAATTGATAACATTCGGTCAAGCGATCGAACTCTGAAAAAATCGCATTTAATTGTTCGACCACTTCAATCGGCGATAACTGGGCTGACATCTCCGTAAACCCGACCAAATCGGCAAATAATACCGTTACTTCATCAAAACTATCGGCAATAGTCTGGTTTTCTTTCAAGCGATCGGCAATGGGTTCGGGTAAAATATTTAAAAGCAACATTTCGCTTTTTTCCTGTTGTTCTCGGAGTGCGACCTCCGCTTGTTTTCGCTTGATAAATTGCCCCAATTGATTTCCCGTTGCGGCCATCATTTGCAGCAAATTTTCATCGGGAGGCAATTTTTCTCGACCGAAAAAACTCATGACTCCTAACATTTCATTGCCACTTTGAATGGGAAAAGCAAATGCCGATCGCAGACCCGATCGCGCCGCCGAAGAATGCAAACCAAAATCGGTATCGCCACTGAGATCGGCAATCCATTGCGGGTATCCATTCTCCCACACGCGTCCAGCCAAACCCATTCCGACCTGTAAAACTACGGTTTCTGTAATCTGAATAAACTCACTCACCGTTGCTTCAGGATTCGTCCATAAATTCACGCGACGCAAACCGGAATGCGGGGATAATTCCTCGATCTCAAGGGGAGATGTAGCAGCAAAATTAGGCGTTGCTATTGTTTGATTCTCCTCTTCCGAATTGGGTCGCCATAATTCTCCCACATCCCATTCTAATATCTCCCCGATCGCTTTTAAAATCCGTTGAGTATCGGTCTCTAAAGAAGAAGATTCCGATAAAATATTCGCGATCGCATATTGAGCGGCCAGTCGTTGTTGAGTTCGCTTGCGTTCGGTAACATCTCGCCCAATATAAACAATTTCTGGCGTTAATGTTAAATCTTGTGCTTCATTTTCTGAGCCAATTTGAATCAGCGAACAAGAAAAAGCAACCGTAATTTTTGCTTCGGATTGAGTCCGGCAAATTACCTCAATATTACTGTTTAATTCTCCATATCGAGCAATTTTTTCTTGCAATTGAGCAAAAATCAGCTCTCCTTCTTCAATTAACAAAGAAAGATGGCGATCGATTAACTCCTGTTCTTCATAACCAAATAACCGTTCCGTTGCTCCATTAATGGTTTGAATAATTTGCTGGGTGTCGGTAACGATCAAAGCATCTGCAATTGAAGTCACAATACGATTGATATAATTGCGCGAAGCAGTCAGTGCCGAATTAAGTAATTTTGTTTCATTGGTGGCTTGTACTAAAGTTTGTTCGAGGGCCATTTTTGCGGTGACATCTTCAACAAACAAAATTAAGGCGTGTTGAGATTGCTCGCTTTTTTCCTCAGCTTGAAAATACAAATCAATATATAAATTTGTGCCGCGATCGCTAAGGCGGGTAATTCCTTGCAGGGCAAAATTTTCTCGTTCCCCTGCTAAAATTTCCTCTAAAACCTCCTCGCAGCCAAATAATTCTGGAAATCCGTCTTGAATCTCTCTCCCAATCTCAATCGCATCGGCTTCATCAACAAATTGACAAACGCCTTGCGATCGCGCCAGAATTGTCAAATCTGGCGCGAGAACCAGATAATGAATGTGATGAGGAACGATAATATCGTACATGAGAAATATACTAGTTACGTTTTATTTTTTACTCGCTATTAGTAATTATTCTTAAAGTTGTTTTAACAACCGACACCCAATCACTAATAACCAATAACTAATAACCAACTAAGTCGAAAAAATCATGCTGGATGCTAATTCTCGAAAAATTTCATTCACATCTTTTCCTGTTTTTGCTGAAGTGGCATAAGTCCCAATCGTTTGAGGATAATCAGCTTGAAATTGATTTAAGCTCAAGAGCTTTTCAATTTTCTCTTCACTGACCAAATCCGATTTATTCAAAGCCACAATGACCCATCCTTTGGGATTTATTTTAAAAAATAAATCCAGATGAGCCCGTAAATGTTCGATGGTTTCTTGACGCTTGACATCAGCAACAATAATTGCACCTTTGGCACCCTGAAGATAGCTCGGGGCGATCCCTTTAAATTGAGTTTGCCCCTCAATGTCCCAAATGAAAAGAGTGACGGGTTTATCTTGTCCCTCTTCTCCTTTCAGATTCACGGATTTTTGTGACAGTTTTACACCTACGGTCGATAGATATTCATCGCTGAATTGATCGTCTACAAACCGACGAATGAGGCTGGTTTTGCCAACGCTGAAATCTCCAACCAAACAAATTTTTCTGACAACGTTACCCATAGATTGCTTAACCGCAAGATTCCTCTAGAGATTATAATTAGTCTTCCGAGAACGCCAATTCAAAACGAACGCAGCGACTCCATTTTAACGGTTGTTCGGCAGCAACGTCCGGAGGTGCTTCGGGAACGCCAAGGTGTTCGAGGCGTTCGGCATCGATGCCGCGACGTTCTAATTCCCGTCGTACCGCGATCGCGCGTTCTGATGAAAGAACGACATTATTTTCCGATTGTCCCGTGGGATCTGCATGACCGATAATCCTCAAACGCAATTCAGGATGTTCGTTAAGAAACCGTTGAATGGGAACGAGAGTTCCCGATATCTCCTGCGAGGTCAATCGAGAAGAAGCCTCTTCAAAGTACAGGCGCTTTTGCAATACCTCCGGAAGCAATTGGGAGCGATCGACAATATCGATTCCCGGTAATTTTTGGAAGGCATTGAGAATCATACCGTAATCTTCCAACCGAGCGACACCACCGCGCAAAATGACTTTACCGGGGGAATATGCTGCGGTAATATCAATATCGCGATCGCGGTTGAGCAAAGAAGTTACCAATTCGATCGAAGTGGCCACCCAAGCCGGATCGGGAGGGACTTGTACGACAGCAATTTGATTGTCAACTTCAAGTTTGGGGTTGATTCCTTGTACCATCGTCGTCGCATTACTTTTAATTTCCATTGAGGGAACTCGTCCGGTGAGGGCAACTTTTTTGCCGCGAACCTCGGAGGAGAGTTCGGTATAAGACGATGCTTCTAAGTCTACTAATGCTGCTTCAATGCGAGTTTCTAAGCGGCGATCGAGGTAACCGCGAACTTGAAAATAACCCCACGGTAAAAGGATAAAGAAAACAATTGCTCCCAATAAACCCAGCAATGCTGTTGGTGATTTTTGCTGTTCTGAGGAGGGAGTAGGAATTAATTTTTCTAGTAACTCGGGGATGGCTGCGGGAATGGTGTCGGAATCTCCTTCAAATTCCTCAATTTCGCGATCGTACTTCTGGACGATTTGACCGAGGGTACGCCGCATTTGCTTGATAAAGGATTTGGGGTTTTCACCTTTAACAGCAACGGCGAGATAGCAATACCCGGCAACTTCTAAAATAATACGAGAATCTCCATACTCGATCTCGTTCAGTTCGGCAATTGCTCCGGATTGGGCGATACAGTCATTGACAAAACTGCGAATTGCTGTGAGCATTCCTGCCAGCATATTCGCTTCGAGGCGCTGTTCTAGGGCGGGTTGCAGTTCTGCAATAACTAATCCCGAGGCTTTATGAATGAGGAAAATTGCCTGCACCGTGACGGGCATGGATTCTTGCAGGATTAATTCTGCCTCGGATACCCCTTGGAGTTTGGCGCGAAATTTGCGGATTATGCCTTCTGGACTGAGGGTTTTTTCCACTTTGTCATTGATCGCTGCAACGACTTCTCCCATATATTTTGAAACGGTAGAACCAATGACGGGGTATAGGGCATCCACCATCGCATCTTTTTCAACTTCGATTTGTTGCTTGATCGCCCGTCCCATTTCGGGTCCGAGGGCTTCGGAGATGGAATCTTTATCCACTTTGATTTGTTCACAAATAGCAGAGGCCACTTCGGGTCCCAAGGCTTTCGCGACTTCTTGGGGAGAATTGCGAATTTCTTTGGCGATCGCTTCGGGAATCAGATCGGCGATCGCAGAACTCATTGCATCGGGATTTTGTTGGGTACGCCTCTGAATCACTTCGTCAATAATCGGGACGACCACTTCCATAACTGCTTCTTGAGAGACTCCTACCTTCATTTTCAGCAGTTGTACCATCAGAGGCACGAGGGGGTTAATCACTTCAGTAGGTTCGTCAACCCGATACTCGAGGGCAGCCAATTTATCTTCCAATTCCTCAATTGTCCCGTGCAGTCGCGTCATATCTTCTTCGCTTAAAGATTTGGCGGCGGTTTCTAATTCCCCCAGCATGGGTTTGAGATCGAGAGATTGGCGATCGGGTTTGATTTCTGGGGGAGAGGCTGGAGTTTGAGATTTAGCTGGAGTTTGAGATTTAGCTGGAGTTTGAGATTTAGCTGGAGTTTGAGATTTGGCTGGAGTTTGAGATTT
>NZ_JCAMRX010000021.1:0-20495 GCF_059821285.1 Spirulina sp. LEGE 11439 | reverse complement strand
TAGCTGGAGTTTGAGATTTAGCTGGAGTTTGAGATTTGGCTGGAGTTTGAGATTTGGGTTTGGTCGATTTTGTGGGTGTTGGAGCAGATTCTTCGAGTTCGTGTAGTCGTTTGAGAGAATTTTCAAATGTAATGAGATTGGGAATATCAAGATCTTCCTCCTCGGGTATTTCGGGAGTCTCTAACTTGGGAGAGTCGGCTAAGAGGAAATCTCGCAAGTCTTTGAGGGGATCGTCGAGTTCTTCGGAACGGGGTTTAAAAAGACCGTAATTCGGTGAAGATGGGTTTTTGCGTTGGCCCTGCTCTTGACTCGAACCATTTTTGCGTTGGCGATCGCTTTTAGCTTTGGGTCTTGTGGGTGGCGGTGGAGGGGTTTTCCGGGTTGCTTCCGGTCGTTTTGAGGATTGTTTTTGCAGTGATTGTGACTCGGTTGGTTGAGGTTGCTGGTTAACGTTTGAGGGAGGAGATGCTGAGGGAGGAGATACGCGGCGATCGCTACCTACTGACTCGAGTTGAGAGGAGGTTTGAGGAGAATTGCTTGGAGACTGCGCCATTGAGGAATTGTCCAGTTGGGCTGGTGAAGTCGTACTGATTTTTTCTTCTGGGGGAGTTAATGCGGATGCAGGCGAAGCCGAAACAGGAGAAACAATTTTGCGTGTTTTCTGGTTTTCGTCTTTTGCTTCTGTTACAAGTGGTTGTTCTCTAGGCATTTCTTGGGGGATATCCACCTCGGAAACCTCTGGTGCAAACTGTGTGGGGTCGATTAAACCTTCAAACAGAGCTGGCATATTTTCTGCATCTGTCAATGCCGGCCATTCATCATCGGAGAGGGTGGGGGTTTCGGGGAGATCGGTAGGTGCAGGCTGAAATTTACTAATTTTCTGCGTCCAATTTGGGATGGACGACGAGGCGGCTTCTTCCTCTTCGGAGAAGCGAGAATGCGTTGAATCTGGAGGGGTTTGACCGAGTAACTGTTCGAGAGCATCAAATGTTAATCCGGCTGACTCTGAATGGGGTGACTCTGAATGGGGTGACTCTGAATGGGGCGGTACTGATGGAGGAGCAGCACTTTCTGGTGCTTCTGGAGAATTATTTTGCGGCGAATCATTTTCTGACTGGCTACTTTCTCGGGACAGATTTGGCTCGCTCAAGTCTTCCTCTTCTGGTTCCGCCCAAAAATCGAGTAAATCGTCCCAAGAGCGAGTGCGCTTTGCCGCATCTTTTGCCGCATCTTTTGCCGCATCTTTTGCCGCATTGGTCGAACCTCGAGACGGATTTGCTCCGTTTCCGTTGGCGTTCTCTGAAGTTGAATTTTGTTTAAACGTCATAATCCACTATCCCCATCTCGAGGGCTTCAACCTAATAAAACCAATAGTAATTCAATTCTTAAGTGTCCGTAAAGAAAGGCGTTGAAAATTCTAAAAAATCGAGGCCGGCAAGAGCGGTAAGATCAAACTGATAAAATAGTAAACCAAGGGGGCTGTAAAAACATAGCTATCCGTGCGATCGAGGATACCGCCATGACCGGGGATGAGTTGCCCGGAATCTTTGACCCCGGCATCTCGTTTCATCATGGATTCGGTGAGATCTCCTAAAAGACTGGTGGTGCCAATTAATCCTCCCATGAGAATTCCACTGATCTGCCAGCTATTCCAGTACAGGTACCAAGCTCCGAGCGTGGCAACGCCAATACTGCCGAAAATACCAAATAAAGCGCCTTCTACTGTTTTTTTGGGGCTGATATGAGAAAGCCGCGTGCGCCCGAAAAATTTACCCATGAGATAGGCTCCGATATCCGCAGCCCAGATACACCCAAAGGCGAGAAATGTTGTTGTTAAGGCGGGAGAAAGATGATGAATGTTTAAAACATCCGACCAAGGGGGATTGAGGGCCAGATGAAGGAAGGAGGCGGTATCGACCGAGATGGGTACTTCGATCGCGACGGATTCTGCGATCGCTCTGAAGTCAACTTGAGGAAAATCTACGCGCAGGCGAATCCAGTAACTCGGTAAATACCCGCCATAAAATAATCCTAGGATCGAGGTGGAAATATCGGCAATGGTGGCGAGTTTGGGTTGAAAAAGCAGGTAAAAACAAATAAAGGTTCCACCAATGGGAAATAAAGCATCGGTCAAATGGGGTGCGATCGCAGCAGCAATCAGTAAAATTTGGGAAATAATCAGGGTTGTTTTGGCGGCTGGTGCGATCTCTTTCGATCGCACCATTTGAAAATATTCTAATTGCCCTAAAAAAACGATAATCATAAATCCGACGGTAAAATACCAACCACCGGCAATAATCATCAATAGCGCAATGGCGATCGCGACGATTGCACTCAGGATGCGAGACCAAGGCATAAGCAATTTATTATTCAAAATTCAATATTCAAAATTTAATATTAGGCTCGAACAAATATAAGGTTAGGTTAAGAGAATCCTATCAAACATTTACAGACAAGAGGACAGGAATTACGATTTTGGCGAATGGTTGGTTCTGTTGAGCCTCCATTAAAATTTTTCGCCACTCAAAATGAAGATGGGATTAACCGCAGCGAAGGTTTGATGAATGCCTCGTTTCTCGAGACGGTTGGCAGAGGATTGTACTACTTCAAGGTTGCGAGCTTGCAGTTGGGAAAATCCTTCTGACAGGGCGTAAAGACTTTCGAGGTTGCTGGCGGTGGCGACGAGTCTACCGTTAGGCTGGAGTTCGTTCCATAAGGCTTTTAAGATAGTCTGAATGGGTTTTCCCCCTTCCAAGCAAATTCGCGCGGGTTTGGGGTGTAAATCTAGTAAGCAGTCCGGTGCATTGCCTTCGATGACGTTAACGTTTTTGACTTCAAAGCGATCGCAGTTATTGCGAATTAAATTGGCAACGTCTGTATCTCGTTCTACGGCAACAATTGTACTCTGCGGGCAGAGCAATCCCGCTTCTACAGGAATTGTTCCCGTCCCCGCACCAATATCCCAGAAGACGGAGTGGGATTCCAAGCGCAGGGCGGAGAGTAGCAAAAGACGAACTTCTCGCTTACTTAAAGGAATGCCCGGAAGTCGTTCGAATAGATTGTCGGGAATACCCGGAGTGGTGTAAGGCCAGAGCATGGTTGAGAGATGGGGGGATAGGGGAGATTTATCAGATTTTCAATGTTCAATCCCTAAACCTCATAGAGGGACTGTTAAGGCAATTTTGCCCGTAGACGAACCCGTTTCGATCGCTTGATGGGCTTCTGAGGCTCGGGCTAAGGGAAAGGTTTGACTCAGATGGATTTTTAATTGACCCGTATCGATCCATTCGGCACATTGACGCAAAATTTGACCGTGATAATGTTGCGCCTCGACGAGTCCTTCTAACATGGGAGTTAACATCAATTCCAGGCTCAGACGTTGATTGCGCTTGCGAGCAAGTTTGAAATTGCCCCGCTCGGCATCGGGTTCGAGGAGCGTTACTAAATCTCCACCATACTTCACGGCGGCGATGGTGTCGAAAAAGGTCTTTCCCCCAACGGTATCGAAGGCGAGATCGACTCCTTTTCCTTGGGTCCATGCGATCGCTTCGGCCGCAAAATCTTTTTGTCGATATAAAATCGGGCGATCGGCTCCTAACTGTCTGACCAATCTTTCTTTATCGGGAGTGCTGATGGTGGTACAAACTTTCGCTCCTTTAATTTTCGCAAGCTGAATGGCAACGTGACCGACTCCTCCGGCTCCGGCATGAATTAAGACCTTTTGCCCGTTTTCCAGCCGTCCTCGGTCGTATAATGCCTCCCATGCGGTGATTAAAACAAGGGGTGCGGCTGCCGCTTCAGCAAAAGAGAGGGTTTTCGGTTTGGGAGCGAGATAATGTTCTTCGACGACGGCATATTGAGCATAATTTCCCGTCCCGGTTTGTCCGAGGCCGCCAAAGCAATAATAAACTTCATCCCCGGGTTTAAATTGGCTGACTTCTGAAGCAATTTCTTCCACAACTCCCGCCCCATCACAGCCTAAAATTGCTGGCATTTGTTCGGGAAAAAATGTTCCCCGGCGGCGAATTTTCGTATCGATGGGATTCACTCCCGCCCCACGCACTCGAATTAAGATTTGATTGCGTTTGTGTAGGACGGGTTTGGGGATATCTTGGAGATGGAGAATGTCTGGCGCACCGGGTGCGGTCATTAAAATTGCTTGCATTGTCATTTAAAACTGCCATGCCCAATACCTTAACAATCAATGGACAAATGTTTCCTGTCGAGGAAATCATCCCGTTTTTGCAACAATATCAGTTGTTGACACCATTGGTGAGAGAGGTTCTCGTCGATCGCGCGATCGCTTCGATTGTTTGTGGGTCGGAGGAGATAAGAGAGGCGCGAGAAACCTTTTATCGGCAATTTCCTTCCGAAAATGCTCGGCAAAAATGGCAAGAAGATACAAAAATAACTCCAGAACGAGTAGAAGCGATCGCGGTGCGGAAGTTAAAAATCGAGAAGTTTAAAGAAGCGACTTGGGGACCGGAGATAGAGTCCTATTTTCTCAAACGCAAACCGTTTTTAGATCGCTATGTTTATTCTTTGTTAAGAGTGAAAGATATGGGTATTGCTCGAGAGTTGTATTTTCGCTTACAATTGAAAGAACAACCTTTTACAGAATTGGCGCGGGAATATTCTCAAGGGTCGGAACGCTATACGATGGGGATTATCGGACCCGTAACCTTGGATGTTCCCGACCCTACTTTAGCGAGAATTTTAGCGAGGAGTCCTAAAGGAAAACTGGTAGAACCAATTTCTTTAAAAGAATGGGTTGCGATTATCAGGGTTGAAGATGTGATTCCCGCACAATTGGATACGACAATGCGGAACAAGTTATTGGAAGAACTTTTTCAACTTTGGTTACAAGAAGAACTCAAAACGGCCAAGATCGATTACAACAATAAAGGGAGTTAAGTTGGTCGCTGCGTCAAATTTTGGGAATGGGTAAATTTTCCATTCTTTTAATGAGGTGAGATGGACGCGATCGGTGATTTTTTGGCGGAAGTATATCCTTTTTCTCTCTTGTCGGCGAAGGGTTTGCAGGTATTGCGCGATCGCGTGACGCCCTTACGCTATCCGATGGGACGGCGAATCATTCAACGAGAAATAATTCCCGATCGCTTGGGGATATTGTACCGAGGACGAGGGCGCTTATTGGGAACAGATCCGCGCACGCAACAGTCTATCCCTTTGTCCAAGTTAGAAGCAGGCGCTATTTTAGGAGCATGTGGTTTATGTCGCGAGGTAGCGGGAGAAGAAGTGATTGCTTCGGAGGATGCGATCGCATTAATGTTATCTCGGGAGGATTTATGGGAACTTTTTTCACAGGAATTGGTTTTTAAAAACTCTTTTCTTCAGCAATGCTTTCCTGTGGAACTCTGCGATCTCCTCGGGGGAGATTTGGCAAAACAAGCGGATAGTACTTACGATCTAAGAGAGTTGGTTTTAAAGGTTTTACCCGAGGCCAAGGTTTACTATTGCAAGGATCGAGAATCATTAACGCATCTATATAATAAGAAGCGGATTTTCTTTGTGAGTGGGGGAGAAATTCCGCAAGGGACGATCGGCGATCGCGTTTCGGCAAATTCTCCGATTTTACAAGATCGTAATGGGGGAGAAGTCCGTCTGATAAGCATTCCAGCGTCTTTTTTACAGAACTCTCCTTCGCCATGCGAACCAGAAATCTCCGACTCGCATTGCATCGAGGCGATCCCTCTTGCACCAGTGGTAGAACCAATCTCGGAAATAATTCCCCAAAAAAAGCGCGATCGCTATCCTTTTGTCTATGGTAAAGATGCGATCGCAGAGACATTAGCCTGTTTTCAAATGCTGGCAAAACATTTAGAAATGCCCTATCGTAACGATATCGTTCGTCGAGTCGTGTCGGATCGGTTTAAGAAGCAGAAAAGCCTCACCTTGGAATTCTGTGCGGCGGTGGGGGATTTACTGGAATTACAAGTTCAATTAGTCGAAACATCTCTCATCAATTTTCCTCGCCTTCCTCTCCCAGCATTCATAATTTGGGGAGAGAGTTTTGCGGTGTTATACGAATACGATCGCAATAAAGACGAGATAATTTTGGGCATTCCTGATGCGGGAATTCAACGCTATTCTCTGACTGAATTAGAGTCAGAATGGGGAAACAAAGGTAAAATATTGCTCTTGTCTAAAACATCTGCAACCCCGCAAGATAAATTTGGTTTATCTTGGTTCGTTCCAGCAATTTCTCGTTATCGCATGGTTCTGACTGAGGTGTTTATCGCCTCCTTTTTCGTGCAGCTTTTTGCCTTAGTCAATCCTTTAATGACTCAGCAAATTATCGATAAGGTTATCGTCAAAAATGCACCAGATACCTTGCCAGTTTTTGGGATTGTTTTGTTGGTTGTCGCCGTTGTTGAAGCTATTTTGACCACCTTACGGACTTATTTATTTATTGATACTACCAACCGGATTGATTTTGGCTTAGGATCCGAGATTATCGACCATCTTTTGCGCTTACCCATGCGTTATTTTGGCCGTCGCCCTGTAGGGGAAGTTTCTAGTCGAGTCAACGAGTTAGAAAATATCCGCAAATTTCTCACAGGGACAGCATTAACGGTGGTTTTAGATGCACTTTTCTCGGTCATTTATATCGGAGTAATGTTATTGTACAGTCCGATATTAACAGGCGTTGCCTTGGGTGTGATTCCTGTATTTATTGGCTTAACCTTACTGGTGTCTCCTTTGATTCGCCGTCGCTTGAAAGAAAAAGCAGAATGCAATGCTCAAACCCAATCTTATTTAGTAGAAGTTTTAAATGGAATGGAAACGGTAAAAGCCCAAAACATTGAAATGCGATCGCGTTTTTCTTGGCAAGAAAAATATGGTCGCTATATCGTCGCTGGATTTAAAGCTATGCAGCTATCAACCATTGCTGGATCGTTAAATGGATTTCTCAATAAATTATCGGGTTTATTAGTGCTTTGGGTCGGTGCGGGATTGGTTTTAGAAGGCAATTTAACCTTGGGGGAATTGATTGCTTTTCGCATTATTGCCAGTTATGTCACCAGTCCGTTGTTGCGTCTATCCCAGTTATGGCAAAACTTTCAGGAGACAGCACTCTCGTTAGAACGGTTGGGAGATATTGTCAATCATCCGCGAGAATCAGAAGGAAGCGATCGCGATAATTTACCTCTGCCCACGATCCAAGGAACGGTAAAATATGAAGATATTTCCTTTCGTTTTGGCAATAGTGGTGCGCTGCAATTAAACAGTATTAATTTGGAGATTACGGTAGGGTCATTTGTGGGAGTTGTGGGGCAAAGTGGGTCGGGAAAGAGTACCTTAGTAAAACTGTTGGCACGTCTGTATGAACCCTTGGGAGGACGAATTTTATTAGACCGCTATGATATCCAAAAGGTAGAATTATATTCTCTTCGCAGCCAGTTAGGAATCGTACCACAAAATACACTGTTATTCGATGGAACCGTGAAAGATAATATTGCCCTAACTCAACCTGATTCCACCTTTGAGGAGATAGAAAGAGTTGCTAAATTAGCCATTGCCCACGAGTTTATTATGGAATTACCCAATGGTTACAATACCAGAGTGGGTGAACGAGGCTCTAATCTGTCTGGAGGACAGCGACAACGCATTGCGATCGCGCGAACAATTCTGCAAAATCCTCGTCTTTTGATTCTCGATGAAGCTACCAGTGCTTTAGATGCAGAAACAGAGTTACAGGTTTGTAAAAATCTCAAAGCAGCGTTTAAAGATCGTACAGTTTTCTTTATTACCCATCGTCTCGGTACAATTAAGAACTCAGACATTATTTTAATGTTAGATCGAGGACGATTAATCGAACAGGGAACTCACGCAACATTAATGCGTTTAAATGGGAGTTATTGCTGTTTATTTAAGAAACAGATGGGAGAGAATTAATGATTTTACTTTTCGTTATTCTGTATTCTTTACTCTTACAAGGAGATTGACAATGAAAATGAAACGAGATAGCACTGCATTGGCTCAAATTAAACCCAGAGATTTGTCTGAATTTTTAGAACCAGAGGAGATTGAAAAACCAATCTTTTTAAAGCAGTCTCCCATTTGGTCGAGGTCGATTTTATGGACGCTTTTAAGTGTTACAATGTTGGGGATTATTTGGGTTTGCGTCGCGAAAATCGATCGCGTTATTTTTGCGGCGGGAGAATTAGAACCCGAGGGGGAAGTCAAGGAAATGCAAGCACCAGATAATGCAACTGTGGGACGAGTTAACATTCAGAATGGAGAATGGGTAGAAGAAGAGGATACCGCGATCGTGTTTGAATTTGAAACACTGGAAAAAGAGAAAGACTCTCTCGAAAAGCAACAAGTTTTGTTAGAGAAAGAGAATCGTTTTTATCGCAGTCAGATCGGAAAGAGAAGCAAAGGAAGCGATCGCATTCTCTTTTCTCTCGATCTCGAACCAGAAATTCTCTATTTAGTCCGAAATCGTACTCATTTAATTGCGGAAAATAACCTATTTCGATCGCAGTTATCGGGAAATAATCCCAGTCCCAGTTTAAACTCGGAAAGATTGGCGCGTTTGCAAGCAAATCAAGCGGAATTTGAGTCTCGGGTTGCAGTGGGAAAAACGCAGTTACAGCAAACTAAAAAACGTTTGGATCAGATGGAAATTCAGTTGGATGATGCTGAGAAAAACTTAGCGATCGAGGCAGAAGTTTTTCGCGATATGAAACCTGTTTTTGAACAAGGAGCAATGCCAAGATTACAATACAAGCAACAAGAAATCAGAGTAAATACAGCGCGATCGCGGATTAATTATATCAAGGAAGAACGGGAAAGAGTGCATAGTGAAATTAAACAAGCAGAGGCACAATTAAATAATACAGTAGCCGCAACTCGAGTGCAAATTCAAGATAAAATTGCCACTAACGAACAGCAAATAGAAGAAATAGATAGTCGTTTGGGAAAGATTGTTTTAGAGAACGAGAAACAATTAGCAGAAATTACCAGTCGTTTAGGACAAATCGAACAAATATTGCGCGATCGCTTTTTAGTTTCTCCAATTGCGGGAACGGTATTTGAGTTAGAAGCAGGAACGGGTTTTGTGGCAACACGAGGACAAGTTTTATTTAAAATTGTACCAGAGGATATGCTCGTTGCCGAGGTGTTTATTAAAGCCGATGATATTGGATTGATTGAAGAAAATATGCTAGTTGATGTACAGCTAGAAACCTTTCCAGCCAGCGATTTTGATTATATTGAGGGGATATTATTTGAGATTGGTTCTGATGCGCTTCCTCCCGATGAATTGAATCCTTATTATCGCTATCCAGCGCGAATTCAATTAAAACAGCAAGAGATTGAATTGAAAAAAGGTAAAATGGTAAGATTAAAACCGGGGATGCGAGTCAATGCTAATATTAAATTACCAGACAAGCAAAGAATTATCGATATTTTTGCCGATTCCTTTATCAAAAAGTTTCGCAGCTTGAAAAAGGCAGATTAATTATGTAAGCTATGTATTCTTCTCGTTTTTTAAAAAGTGTTTCTTGTGAGACAAAGAGAGGCGAATATGCGGTGATGCAAATTGCTTCAGAATAATGCAATTTACATCACTTCGATCGATCTACAATTCAACATGAAACTGATAATAATACTTTGAGTCAATTTGCGACAAAAATAAAATATAAATTCCGACAAATCGAGAAAAATTTACCGTTATAATCAAGAGAAAATTCTCTTAGCAGGGTTTAAATGAGTTTATGTGTATCGTCTGAAAAGGCTGTCAAGCCTATATTTTTCGCTAAATTTATTTAAAGACGACAAAGTGTCGTAATTTGTTCCCCCAGGATGACATTTTGTAAAAGAAACCGAATTCTTGCATAAATTGTCTGGAGAATTGCCAATAAAACATTAGAGGTGCAGGAGACTTCATTGCTATGCCGAATATCCAACTGCGCGATCGCCCGCAAATGAAACAAACCGAATCAGAATCTCGCCCCCCGCAACTGGAACAAGTTCTCGCGCACATTGAGAAACTATTGCTAGAAACGTGGCGGGAAACGGGTTACGGGGAGTTGATCGTACAAAGCGATCGCATTCGCGAAAATAAAATTAGTGTCACGATTAAAGGCGGAACTTATTACCGTTACATCATCAGCGATGAGGAGGTGCAAAACTGGAGATCTCAGTAAATTCTAAGTTTTTTATGCTGAGGGGTTGTTATTTTTGGAATAAAGGTGTTATTCTTTTTTTGTAGATTAAAAATCTACTTTCCCAGACTCGCACGGTAGAGAGTATCGGCGATTGGGGTTATTCCTGAAAGTGCGGCACAGCCAACTTAACTCCCTTAAATTGGTTGAAGCACTTAACTTCAATTCAACAAACTTAATATTTACCCTCCCGATGGGTGTGAGTCTCACGGGATGGGGAAGTTCTTCTTGACTGATTTTCGGATTTTTCCGAGTGCGATCGGTTGACCCCACATAAAGGGCGCAAGCGTTGTACCCCTACTGCGATGAATTTCCTTTTTATCCATCCCAATTTTCCGGCGCAGTTTCGCCATTTGGCGGCGCATTTGGCAAAAGACTCCACCCATCGGGTTGTTTTTATTGGCGATCCTAGGAGCATATTCCGAGGAATTTCTTCGGGTTCAAACAATATTTGAAATTAGAGGTACTAAAAATGACTGCAAATTCAACTCTTTTACCCGATACCGCTTACATCGATCTGGAACGACACGATCTCAGTAATTGGGAAATTACAATTACTGATGGTGGAATCCTCGATGGTGTTTATAGCGGTTGGTGTATTGACTGGGGAATAGATGGTGTAGATGGTGTGGCCAATGTGTACTCGAGTTATGAGCCACTTCCTGACAGCATTACCTACAGAATTAATGAAGAATATCTCGATTCAGTCAATTGGATTTTGAATCAGACTTGGGGTTCTACATCTCCTGAAGGCAATGGTTTTCAATGGGAAGAGGTTCAAAATGCAATTTGGTCTTTAATCGATGCTGGCGATATCCTTTTTCCATCCACGAGCGATCCAGATACAACTTACATTATCCAACAAGCGATACAATATGGAGAAGGTTTCATTCCTGATGCTGATGATAATGCAGTGATAATTCTGCAACCTCAAGATGGAGGACAAGTCGTTATTATTACTCCAGAAATTCCTAACGATCCCGCGCTGGATATTGAAAAATATGTATCGGTTGATGGAGGGAAAACGTGGGTAGATGCTGACGATCCAGCCGGTCCTATCTTGGTTGAAGATACATTCGATCCTGTTTTTAAATTTGTTGTTGAAAATACAGGAGATGTTGATTTACGGGACATTACTCTTTCTGATAGCGATTTCGACCTGAATGGAGCAGATCCCGGAGAATCGATTACAATCGATTTTCTCGCACAAGGTGAAACCTATGAATATTACTTTACCGCTCCTTGGGAAGTTGGACAACATACTAATACAGCAACAGTCTCTACTGATTATATTGACGAAATCTTTGACCGAGAGATTACTGTTGGCGATAATGATGATGCGAATTATTTAGGTAAAGGTGTACCTAAAGTCACAGACGAAGCATTGTGCGGCGTTCATGTCACCAAAAATTCCCCAGACACCGAGATTGATTTATTTAAGACTTTTGACGATCTCGATAATGAAGATAGCGAACTGACTTTTACGATTGAAGGGAACAACAATCCCGAGCTATTTGATGGTGTAACAATTGATAGCGAAACAGGAACTTTGATTTTAGATTATAACAAGCAAGGAAGCAATGTTCCGGGCGATGCTGAAATTACAATACGGGCAACCGATCCAGACGGTTATTCTGGTGATTACAAGTTAGATGTATTCGTTTACAAAAATAACGATCCCATGCAAGATGGAACGGACTGTAACGAATATTTTCATGGTGGAACTGGTAAAGATATCATTGCTGGAAATGGTGGTGATGATGTGATATTTGGTGGTAACGGTAAAGATGAATTACTTGGAGGTGACGGCGATGATATTTTGGCAGGAGACTTTGGGAATGATGAATTATTCGGTGGTGAAGGCGATGATATTTTAAATGGTGGTAAAGGAAGTGATATTTTAACCGGAGGCGGCGGTAAAGATATTTTCACTTTAGCTTCTGGAGATGGTTTCGATACAATTAACGATTTTGAAGATGGTATCGATCTAATCAGTTTAGAAGATGGCTTGACTTTTGGGCAACTGGATATTCAACAAGACGGTGACGATGTTCTGATTTCTGTCAATACTAATGGCAACAATAATAAAAAGTTAGCCACCTTAATTGATTTTGATGTCAGTCTCCTAACACAAGAAGATTTTGCCATCGTTTAATTGTATGGGCGCAATTCTTGCTTGCGCCCTTGCTCATAATTAACATTCCAATCGCAATGAATTAACAATAATTTTTTGTGGCTTGGGTGTATAATATTTGTGGGGTTATATCGCGATCTGCCGAAGATTAAAAATCTCTTGAAATGGATTGGGGACTTGATCGTAAAATCCATCAATTTATAAACTCTGAAATATCCCCAATTCTGTGTAATTTTATCGAGCTTTCTTATCTCGTTCGTAGTCGATTAATTTTCCATAATATTCGTGTTCTGTGAGATTCATTGATAAGAAAACGTGCTTGCGTTCGCCATTAAATCCCTTGCGTTTAAAAAAGTTAATCGCAGCCGTATTTTCAGGATCTGTATCTGCTAAAACCAATTGTACATCTTCACCGATCATGCGTTCGATGAGTTTATCGACTAAGCGATCGCCAACTCCATGACGTTGAAAATTTGGCTCGACTCCCATCCAATTCACATAACCATAAGTCACTGAATGTTTGGTAAAAATTGTACCCAAAATAAACCCGGCTAACTCTCCTTCAATTTCTGCAACCAAACAATATTCCCAATCTGTATTGTACAATCTGGCGACTTCCCACTCGTCCCAAGTCCGATATAGAGAAGGATAGCGATCGCGAGTAAATAACCGTTCTCCCAAATGATAAATCGGCGCGAGATCGTCAATATTGATATCGCGAATCTCAATCGTTATTTGTTGTTTGTTACTGGTTATTGGTTGGTTGTTCATTGTTCACTGTTCAAAGTCTTCTCAAGGCAACAATCGGATCGAGTTTAGCAGCCCGACGAGCGGGAAAAACACCAAATCCCAAACCAATTCCTCCCGATACTCCCACAGCGAGAATAACAGCAAAAGGGGAAATTACGGCGGAAAGCGGCGAGACAATACTCACCAATACAATACCGCTAATGCCGACAATGGTTCCCACTACACCCCCCACCGCAGAAACGATTGTTGCTTCGACTAAAAATTGCGATAAAATATCTTTTTCTTTTGCACCCATTGCCTTTCTCAGACCAATTTCCTGCGTGCGTTCTGTCACAGAAACTAACATAATATTCATCACCCCAATGCCGCCAACAATCAAAGAAATTCCGGCAATTCCCGCCAGTAATACCGTTAAACCTTGAGTGACAGTGCCGACAATCGTTAAAATATCTTTTTGAGTTCGGACGGTAAAATCATCTTCATCGACAATATTATGACGCAGGCGTAATAAATTTTCGATTTGAAACTGAGCGGCGTTAATACTATCTGTATTTTTTGCTGACACAGAAATAAAACTGACTTCAGTTCCGTAAATAGAAGTTTTACCGACTAATTGATTGGCCATTGTTGTGAGGGGAACATACATGACATCATCTTGATTTGTTCCTAAAAATGCGCCTTTGGACTTCATTACCCCAACGACTTCAAAGCTAACATTTTTAATGCGAACTTTTTCGCCAATAGGATCGCGATCGTCAAAGTATCTTGTCGCAAGTTCCGATCCCAAGGCGACAACCTTTGTATTGCGCTTAACATCAAGGTCATTAATAAAACGTCCTCGTTCGATTTCAAACTCTCGTACCGGAATAAATTCTGGCGTGACTCCAGCGACTAAATGCTTTGCATTTCTATCCTGATATGCGGTTGTTAGTTGTAAGCTAATTTGTGGAGCAACTTGGTCGATAGAAGGAACTTGAGTTGCGATCGCATTGGCATCTTCTAAGACTAATGTTTTCGGTAAATCAAAAGTCGTTTGTCGATCTTGTTGCGATCCCGGAACGATAAAAATGACATTCGGACCGAGGGATTGAAATTCGTCATTCGCGAGTTTTTGCGCCCCTTGTCCGAAGCCAATCATGGCAATGACCGAGGCATTCCCAATCACAATTCCCAACATTGTCAACGTACTTCGCAATTTATTACTCAGCAAAGTACCGATCGCCATTCTGACACTTTCTGTAGTTTCCATTGTTCAATTATCAATTACTCATTATCCGTTACCTGTCTTCGGTATTTTTCAGGGAGTTCGATGAAAACGCGATCGCCTGGCTCTAAACCGCTAGCGATTTGAGTTTTGTCTTCAATCGTTGCCCCTAAAGCAACCTTTCTAAACTCCGGCTTATTATTGTCGTTGGCAATCATAACGCCTTGTTCGCCGTCTCGAGTCACGATCGCTACCGTGGGAATCACCAGCGTACTCGAAAGTTGTTCCCCCACAAAGGTGACATCCACATTCATTCCCGACAGCAATCCTTTTTGATTGGGATCGACAGCAATTCTCACTTCAAAAGAGGTAACGTTATCCTCTACCACGGCTTCGGGAGCCACCAAACGCACGAGGCCGCGAAATTTGCGGCCGGGAAAAGCATCGGCGACAATTTCTACGGGTTGCCTCGGTTGCAGTTGGCTGACATCAATTTCGGGAACTTTGGCCAGAACTTCCAAACCCCGAGCGATCGCTAAAATTGAAGTTGAAGTCGCGGAAGCCGTGGCCGAGGCTGAAGTGGTGGGGGCAATAAAGGCTCCCGGAGTCGCATATCTTTGGGTGATAATGCCCTTAAACGGAGCCTGCACGATGGTATCTCGAGCGATGACCTCCAATTCTTCAACTTGCGCCCGGGCGGCTAAAACTGCGGCCTGCAATTGAGCGAGTTCAGCTTGAGAAGTGGCTTCGCGTTCGGCGCGTACTGCTTGCGCTTCTTGGAGATTAGCCTGCAATTGAGCAATTTCCGGTCGCGCCGTTCCCTGTTCTCGCCGGAAAGCCTGCTGTGCGTCCCGTAATTCTGCCTCCGCCGCCCGAAATTCTATAGATGCGTCGTCAAAGGCATTTTCGGAAACGGCTCCAGCTTCCGTCGGGACTTGATAGCGGACGAGGCGATTTTTTGCCCGTTCATAGCGTTCTGTCGCGCCAATAACACGGACTCGGGCTTGTTCGATTTCTGTAGGAATTCTCTCCTGTGCTTCGATTCCTCCCGCCACAGCCCCATTAACGCGAGCGCTTGCCTGCTCGATTTCGAGGGGAATTCTTCTTTGGGCAATTTGAAAATTTGCGGCGGCTTGTTGGAGGTTGGCAACGGCTTGCTTGCCTTGAGCGCGAATTTCTTCATTATCCATGACCGCCAAAGGCTGCCCTTGTTCGACTTCCATGCCTTGTTCGACCAAGATTTGTCGGAGAATTCCCGCGCGTTTAGGACTAATATTGACACTATCAACAGGAGTGACGGTTCCGCTTGCTTTGACGCGAACGCGCAGGGATTCTTCTTCAACGAGAACGGTAAACTGTTCGAGTTCGGACTCGCCAAAAATGGTGTTATAGGTTATCGCGCCAACACCAATAATACTGGTGCTGGCAACGCCGACAATGAGCCAAGGGAGAAAATTGCGCGATCGCAGAGAAAATATCATTTCGGTGAACGGTGAACAACGAACAGGGCTTTCAGTTTAAATCAGAGGTTTGAGACCTCATTTGTTTTGGGTGATGGGGAAGGGATAAAACAATTCTTCGAGCTTCTGAACTATCATTACATAATGATGATAGTCAATAGCAAAGGTTTGAAGCGATATCGTGCCTAAGAGGAACTGGTTACTTTCGGTTTTAGCAATCACAGGGTCTTGGCAATTGGCTGCCCCAGCCTTTGCACAAGCCTTGCTACCCTATACGTTTAACTTGGATGCCAAGGATTTAGAAGAAAATGGAGTCATTCTCGTACAGGATGTCGTCCAACTCGTCCGCTTTGAGCAATATGGTTTGGCGGTTCCCCGCGCTAAGCTGGCAACTCAGTTGGCTCCCAATATTTTTGAATCTTGGTTTATTTTAGGAAGTCTGTACGTTCAACAACAAGAACTCGATCGCGGGATTGGCGCATTACTCAAGGCGCAAGAACTCGCTCCTGAAGAACCGGGTATTTTATTTACCTTGGGATCGGCTTATTTCCAAAAAGAACAGTTTGAAGACGCGTTAGAGGTCTTGGAAGCGGGACTCAAACTCAATCCCGATTCCATTGAAGCCCTGTTCGATCTCGGTAATACTTATTTGATGTTGCAACGCTATCCCGATGCGATCGCCTCCTATGATGTTGCGTTTGCTCAACAAAAAGATTTCTGGCCGGCAATTAACAATATTGGCTTGATTAAATACGAACAGGGAAATATCAAGGGCGCGATCGCAGATTGGAATAAAGCCCTTGCGGTCGATCCAGGAGCCGTGGAACCCAAACTCGCGATCGCCATCGCCCTCTACATCGAAGGACAGCCCGAACGGGCTTGGCAACTGGGAGAAGAAGCCCTCGCCCTCGATCGCAAATATGCCGAGTTAGACTTTCTCAAGGAAAATCTTTGGGGCGAGCGACTGCTGGCCGATGCGGCGCAGTTTTTGGCCACACCGCGCATTCAGGCCCTTGTCAGTCGTTAAGCCGCTAACAGAAAAATTAGCAAATTTGAGAGAACTTGCTAATTTTTCTGTTATACAGTACAAGAATATTAGTTGAAAAATCGTGAATTGTCCTATTCTTCAACTTCGGGTAAAAAGCGCTTAATCTGAGCGACAAACTCTTGGTGATCCACCACGGGTTTAGAGATATAGCCATCAGCCCCGCTTTGGTTGAGGAAATTTTCGCGATCGCCTTCCATCGCATGAGCCGTGACTAAAATAATCGGCAAATCAGCCGTGTTTGGATCGGCTTTTAACATTTGCGTAATTTTAATGCCATCAACGGCCTGTCCCTGATAAAGGCTGTGAGAGAGGGAAACATCCATTAAAATAATATCCACCTCCCGATTTTGAGCAGCCTTCATCACTTCTTCAACATTTTCCGTCCCTTTAACCTCCAAACCGCCGCGTTTTTTGAGAATCTTAGTAAAAACGCGAAGATTAATGGGATCGTCTTCTACAATCAAAACGGTTTTCATAGACGTTAATCGCGAACAATGCGGATAAAAATGAATTGAGAGAGTAAAGGGGGAGGCTTTACCTTGTGTAATATTCCCTTTATTTAGGATAATCCACCAACCCCTCTAACGCGGTAAGAAAAATCATTAAGGACGCAAGAACTCATGGCCAAACAGTTAAACCTGCTAGAGACCGGACAAATCATTCCGACGGCACTCCATACGGAAATGCAACAGTCTTATCTAGAATATGCCATGAGCGTCATCGTTGGTCGAGCATTACCCGATGTGCGAGACGGTCTCAAACCCGTCCATCGCCGGATTTTGTATGCCATGCACGAATTGGGGCTAACTCCCGATCGCCCCTATCGTAAATGCGCTCGCGTGGTGGGGGATGTTTTGGGGAAATATCATCCCCACGGCGATCAGTCGGTATACGATGCCCTCGTTCGCATGGTACAAGATTTTTCCTCCCGCTATCCCCTTTTAGCAGGTCACGGCAATTTCGGCTCTGTGGATAACGATCCGCCCGCCGCCATGCGTTACACGGAAACAAGGCTGGCGGCGATCGCCCATCAAGCCATGTTGGGAGAAATTGGCGACGCGACAGTAGATTACACCAACAATTTTGACAATTCTCAAGAAGAACCCGTCGTTTTGCCGGCTCAGTTGCCCTTACTCCTCCTCAATGGCTGTACGGGGATTGCGGTAGGTATGGCAACGAATGTCCCGCCCCACAATCTCAGAGAATTAGTCGATGGCTTAATTGCCCTCATCGATAAGCCAGATTTGTCGGACGAAAAACTCTGGAAGTTAATTCCGGGTCCCGATTTTCCCACAGGGGGGGAAATCGTGGGGATTAAAGGGGTTCGGGATGCTTATCAAACCGGACGGGGAATTATTACCATGCGGGGAGTCGCCCGCATTGAAAAAGTTCTGGTCGGAACAAAGCGACGCAGGGAAAAAGCGGCGATTATCGTGACGGAATTGCCCTACCAAGTGAATAAGGCGGGGTGGATCGAAAAAGTTGCCGATCTGGTTAATCAAGGGCGCATTGAGGGCATTTCCGACATTCGGGATGAAAGCGATCGCGACGGAATGCGGGTGGCGATCGAAACCAAACGGGATGCCAACCCGAGGGAAGTCCTGCGCCAACTCTACAGGTACAGTGCCTTACAGAGTAATTTTGGGGCGATTTTACTGACTTTAGTGGATAATAAGCCCTGCCAGTTGAGTTTGCGGGAAGTGTTAGAAGCATTTTTGCAATTCCGCGAGCAAACTCTTATCCGCCGCTACACTTACGATTTAGAAGAGGCAAAACGTCGGAAACACTTGGTAGAAGGTTTATTGGCGGCGTTAAACAATCTCGATCTCACCATTGATATTCTCCGCCACGCTCCTGATGGAACCACGGCCAAAGTCAGCTTGCAGGAGCGTTTGGGGATTAGCGAATCTCAGGCCGATTCTATTTTAGCCATGCCCATGCGCCGCTTGACGGGACTGGAACGACAGAAACTGGAGACGGAAGCATCGGAGTTAACAGAAAAAATTACTGGGTTAGAGTTGTTGTTGGGCGATCGCCACGAACTCCTCAAATCTCTGAAAAAGGATCTCCGCACCCTCAAGCGCAAATTTGGAGACGATCGCCGCACGCGAATCGTGACGGAAGAGATGATGAAGGGAGGAGGAGAGAAAAAGAAAGAAAAGGGAAACAAGAAGGCAGAGAAAGCGCCAACATCAACCCTCAGCACGGAAAATTTATTTAGCATTCCCGATGATGCTGTGGTGGAAGTGACGCGCAAAGGGGGCATTTGTTGGCAGTCTCCTCCGACTAAGCCCAAAGCCGCGAAGAAACCAGAGGATATGTTGCTGTGTCGGGAAGCGATCGCGGGGCGAGAACAGTTGGTAGTGGTGACGGATAGCGGTAAGGCTTATCCTTTGCTGATGGGAGATATTCCGGTATCGGGAGGTAAGTCTGCACCCCTGATTAAATATCTTCCCAGTAGCGTTAAAAATAAGCGAGAAGCTATCTTTTCTTGCTTTTTTGCTCCCAAAGATATTAATAAGCATTTTCTCGTGTTGTTGACCCAAAACGGTCGTGTTAAACGGTTGGCGGGGGCTGAGGTGGAGAACTTGACCAATCGCGGCTCGGTGCTGATTAAATTTAAGGAGGACGATCGCTTGAATTATCTCGGTTGGGCGAAAGAAGGGGACGAGATGGCGATCGCGACTTCTGCGGGACGAATTTTACGCTTTACCATCGATGACGAACAAGTTCCGGTGATGGGACGCAATACCCTCGGCAATCAGGTGACGCGGGTGCGAGTGAAGGAAGAAATTATCGGCGGGATCGCTCTGCCACCCGAGCGAGATTTATTGATTGCCACATACAAAGGTTATGCTAAACGCATTCCTTTAAATCTCATTCGCAAAGCCAATCGCGGGGATATTGGCACTCAGGCGATGCAGTTTGTTGATAAAAGCGATCGCTTGGTGGGAATTATGGTGGCACCGCCAGAGAATAAACGTTTTGCCGTTATTTCGCAAACTCAACGTTTATTTTACGTCCCGGTAAAGTCCGTGGGTTTATGGGCAAAAGATGGAGTCGGCGATCGTATTTCTCAGTTGAAGGAGAATGAAACAATTATCGAAATTGCCCGAGGATAGCGTGTCAGAAACACTATAATTTTTGGGTAAAATGAGCTTATGGTCTTTATGCAAGTTTCTCTGAACTATTATGAGAGATAAATTTAACATTGCCCAGAGAGCGATCGCGCAACGGATACTACACTTAATCTCTCCAATTTTTGTTTTAAGTATATATTTAATTCAGAGTTGCTCTGTTGCTTCTACCACTGAAGTCGATCCTCGCGAATTTACTGCCTTTACAGATTGGTGTAAGTACAGAAATCACCTAAACCCAGAAGCCAAAAAAACTGTCGAAAAGCTGTTAGAAAGAGCAAAAACTCGGAATTGTCAAAAGGCTGAACATTTTTTTATTCAGAAAAAATCTCTATCGTTTCAAAATAGTGAACTTGAAGATATCAGCCCGATATCATCTTTAACTCACTTAGAAGTTCTTGTTCTCACAGGCAATCAAATTCAAAATATTTCTCCGCTTTCTTCTTTAGAAAACTTGCAAGATTTGAGACTTAGTTTTAATAAAATAGAAGATGTAAAACCATTATCTTCTTTAGACCTCTCCGAAATACTTCGGAGAGAGTATAATAGAGTAAAAAGAGTGTATT
>NZ_JCAMRX010000077.1:0-22609 GCF_059821285.1 Spirulina sp. LEGE 11439 | reverse complement strand
GTATTTTCTTCTAATTCTCTCAGATTTTACTCGGCTTTTCAAGTCTGACAGACCAGTAGACGAAGGGCGTTCGCCGTTTTTCCGCTAAATTGCCAACAACGCAGAGATGAAGCGCCGCAGCCAAAAGCGGAGTCAAAATATCCCGCCGGCTGTCATCGAGTTTGAAAAAGATGGCTTGCTTGCCCTCCAAGCGCACGGGAATGGTACTCTGACCGATAAACGCCCGCAACAGATCTTTTTGAATAAAAGCACTGTAAGTCGCTTCGGCTGTGGCTTTAATGCCTGCAACGGTTTTTTCGGCATCCTTAGCACTGAGGAGTTGAGAGAAACTAGCTGAAATCCATCTGTCCATCTTTAAGGGGTGGCCATCGGGACGATAGACGGAATGGGCAAGGCGATGGACGAAATCGGGCAATTGAATGAAGGCGTAAACCATTGCCAAATCTGGATATTGACTGGATTTTGCAAGTTGTACCAGTCCTTTAGCCATCATTTCCCCGGCATTCTTGAAAAATTCATTGCTTTTGCCCTGTTCCGAGTCTGCATTATTGGCAATAACCCGCCCGATTTGCCCCGCCATGACTGCATCTTGGGGGTCTCGCATGAAATCGAGAGGATTGATGACCCCACTATAAGGTTCTCCCGGCGCTAAAACGCTCACCTCGTAACCGTAGCGGGCGGCAAGAGGGGCGTGCAACTTCATCTGATCTCCCTTTTTATCGTAAATCACCGTACTGAATCCCTGCTGAAACGAACTTTCGATGAGGCGATCGATAACGCTAAACGTTTTTCCCGATCCCGGTGCGCCAATGACTAAGATACCCCGTTCGGCATTGGGAAACCACAAACTCGGAGATGCCCCCAACAGCGTTTGCAGCCGCGCGATCGCGCCTTTAAAGGATTTGCCCAGCCAATAGTTCGGCGTGCCGCTCCATAAAGTAACGGGTTGGCACTTTTTCTGCCTCATTTGTTGAAGAGCGAGATTCGTAGCTTTGAGGCGATCGCCTGTCCCCACCAAGCGCCCCGATGTGAGTTTGCCCTTGCGACCGGTCATTTTAGATAGGAGCAGCAAGAAGAGAAATATTCCCAGCATTCCCAACCCTTCTACTGTTAGAAATTGTCCCATCAATCCGCGAATGTCAATATTAATTAAAGGACGATTGGCAGAAGTTTCAGAGGTTGGTGTTTGAGCGAAAAAGACAGTTTTATTCATCGATTATAACACTTCTATAAAGTTAACGAAAGACTGAGTTCAATTGAGCTATTGATGTGTTTCTATTTCAGAGTTTTGACCATCTAGCTACTTTCGGGAATTGGGATTATTACCGACCGTAACTTTACCGTTCCAGAACTCAGGAAAAATATCTTTTAGAGCTTTCTGTAGGGGGCTATCGCCTTGCAGACTGGGATATTGCAATAACATGGAAATGGTTAGAACTACAAAGCAGCGATCGTTCCCAATCGATTCCGAACTTCTCGATCCCAAATACAATGAAATCCGCAAACCTTCTCTCCCTTACGGCATTGTTATCAATGGCAAACCCGCAGGTATTTTGATTCCTCTCGATCAACTGCTCAAAGCCGAATGGAAAGCGATACCGCCAGAAGAAGAATTAACGACAGTCGAACTCACCGAAGAAGTGACGGGCTTATTTCTGGAGAGAATTCGCGTCCTCGTCCTCGCTTTCGTCCCCGAATACGTGCGCTGGAAGGATATCGAAGAAAATAACGAACGAGCGGGAACGTTTATCGGACTGTACGAAGATTGCCGTCACAATCTCGACAAGAAAACCCAAGAAGTTTGCTCGGAACACGCCTTGGTCTTTTTGAATCCTAAAAACCAGCCCTTGCATAAAGTGCCGATTGTCGTGCGCTTTAAGAATGTTTCCCTCTGGTCGTTTAAATCAGCCAGAGAAGAATACTATCGCGCCTTAGAGAAAACCTTTGCCGATTATTGCAAGGTGGAATATAGTGGAAAAAGCGATCGATGGCGTTCTTTGGGAGTCCTCGAAGTGGAATTTAGAGCCATTAAAGAAGGTGAAGGCAAGAATAAGTCTTGGTGCTGTAAAACCCATGCGATTACGCCTCCATCATTAGAGAACTTGGCGAAGCTCTTTTTGGGAACACCGAAGCGAAAGCAGTTGGTTTGGGGACTCCACAACAGCATTGCCGGGTTTGTCGAAGGAGGAAGCGAACCTCTACCCGCTTTAGCCGCAGAAGGCGAAGCTAAAGTGCAGGTGTTATCCGAGGAAGAAAACGGAAAGTCAATGCGGAAAATCCGTCAAGTTTCCGAGGAAGACGATGAGGACTTAGAAGAACTCGACGACTTTGAAGAAGAGTGATTTCGGCCATCCTCATCGGTTCGGACTTGGAACAACTCATTTAAAACAGAGTATTGCTCCAAGCCGAGACGGCCATCCCGAGCAGCAGTCCGAATCGAAACCAGCAAGTTTGGCGTAACAGCCATTGGGGAGGTTGGCGAGTCATTGTTTTAAAAAGTTGGGGTATTCAGGAATGGATGCGATCGCGGATCGTTCCCTTCCCGATTGCTTCCAATGTAAGCGATGGCTGCAACCTCTTCCCTCCCTCGCTTTGGGGATTTTTCCACCCACCGAGGGATCGTTCTTCTGAGTTAAAAGAGTAAAGATTGCATGAGCGAGGAAATCGTTGATATTTTAATGGCACGAATACTGGAAAACCCGCCCTATTCTTGGTTTCCCTCGTCCGAACGGGTTGTAAGCGAGATAATCTCTCGAGCCGAGATCGAACCGGGAGATTGGGTTTTGGATGTCTGTGCGGGGGATGGGAGATTGGGGTTAGCTGCGCGGGAACTGGGTGCGAGGGTGGAGGCGATCGAGATCGAACCTCGGTTTCGGCAAATTCTCTTTCAACAGGGATTGGTTGTGGTGGGTGCGGATGTTTTTCAATCCGAGCCAAAGCGCCTTTATGATGTAGTTTTGAGCAATCCTCCTTTTAGTTTTAGTCCGGAGAATCGAGGAGTGGATCTGGCAATTATCCAATACGCTTACCGCTATTTTTTAGCGTCTGGAGGTCGCTTGGTTTCCGTGGTGAGCGCTTCTCACAAATACGCAAAGTGTCCCAAAGCCGAGGCATTTCGAGCTTGGATGCAGCAAGTGGAAGCCGAGTTGGTAGATTTGCCCTTGGAGGCATTTTGGGGAACGGTGCGTCCAGTGACGGTGGAGAGTTGGTTGGTCGTCGCTCGGAAATGACTCTATGTTAAATTCGCCAGCAACTCGCTCAACTCCAACTGATCTTGATTGCGATTGTCATCATAAATCATCAAAGTGTTGAGATTCCTGTGCCGCGATAGCTTCTGTGCTTTCCGTACATTCCCATCCGTCATATCCAATGCTGCCGTAATGGAACTGTGACGAATGCGGTGAGGACTCATCTTTTTAGAAATCCCCGCCTCCAGACAAGCCTGTTGCACAATCCCATAAATCGCGCTCCCCGTCAATCGATGTCCCTTGTGAGCGCGATCTAAACTCACAAACAGAGGCGATTTAACCTTTAATTCTCGCCTTGCCTGCAACCACGCTAAAAGCGCCTGTACCGTTGAATTCGCCAAATGAATGACCTCCACTTCTGTCCCCCTTCCCTTGCCGCGAATTTTCAACGTCCGCCTTTCTGCGTTGAAATCTTGAATATTGCATTTAGCAATTTCCCCCCGACGTAAGGCATTATCCCAAAGTAATCGCAATAGAGCATAATCTCGCTTTCCCTTCAACGTCGAGCGATCGCAGTTCTCCAAAACGCGCTTGAAGTCCTGTCTGGCAATCCCACTCGTATCGCGATACTGCCGGACTTTCTCACCTTTAATATGGTCTAAACTCCAACTGCATTTCCCCAAGTTTTGTGCCAAGCGCACCATTGATTTAATGGCACTGAGACGGCGATTAACCGTCGCCTCGCTCAACCCCTTATCCATCAACCATGCTTTATACTTAAACACCTTCGCGATCGCATCAAAGCGAGGCAGAGAAAGAAACTGCGCCACTAACTCTGGGGTAGGGGGAGAACTCGCTAGAAAGTTAAAGAAATCTCGCAAATCCTTTTGATAGGCATGGCGAGTGTTAGGCGATCGCTTATCCTGCAACAGCCGCTCGATAATATCGATGGGTTCCGGTTGCAGGAGGGTAGAAGGGGTAACGGGGATGATTTCGGTCATCGTTCTCAAACAGCTGGTCTTTTCTATCATACAGCCCTTTAGCTTGCGATAACGACACTTTCCGCAAACTAAAGGGTGACGGTCAGCAGAAGTAGCGCAATCGCGCTGGTATCGGGGTACAACGCGATTTTTTCCCCATCCCCCATGACCCTTTTGACCAAACGAGATATTCTCCGGCGTTATGCACCCAGCCGATACGGCTCGAGCCACGCTGCGCGATCGCGTCGGGACAGTCCTTGTTCGTTCTACACTTGGCAGGAAACCCAAGTGATGATGGGAGGTAAATCTCGCCTGCGTCCTCCCATTTCTCTCCATACCGATTACCGACTGGTCGATCGCTCCGATGAATTGGCAGATGCGATCGCGCCTCTGAAATCCGCCCCATTCATTGGCATTGACTGCGAAACCACCGGACTCGATCCCTATCGCCACAAAGTTCGCCTGATTCAGTTGGCGGCGTTGGATCGTCCGACAATTGTTATCGACTGCTTTGCCATTACCGACCTCGCTCCTTTGCGTTCTCTGCTGAGTTCTTCCTGTCTCAAAATCGGTCACAATCTCAAATTTGAGTGGCTGATGCTGACTCGAAGGGGACTATCTTTGCAACCGCCTTTTTTTGACACCTACCTTGCCTATCGGGTTCTCACGGCGGGTTTGAAGAAACGGCTGTCTTTAGAGGCGATCGCGATGAAACTCCTCGGCATTGCTCTGGATAAAACCGAACAAACCAGCGACTTTTCGGGGACTTTAACCTTAAAGCAACTGCAATATGCGGCAATAGATGCAGCGATTCTCTTACCCCTCTACCGCGTTTTAAAAGCCAAGTTGGAACGGGCAAAGTTAATGCCCACGGCAAAGTTGGAGTTTGCCTGTCTCCCCGCCACTGCCCAAATGGAACTCAACGGGATGTATTTGGATCGGGAGAAATGGGAAGCGATGGGCGATCGCCTCAAGCAGCAGCAGGCACGATTGAAAACCCAACTCGATCGCCAACTGAAACGCCCTCTCACTCAACAGGTTTCTCTCTTGCCGGAGTTAACGGAAACCATCAATCCCCGCTCTTCCCAGCAGGTTAAAGCGGCATTGGCGGCACAAAATATCCTCGTCCCTTCTGCCAGCGCCCAACAATTGCTCCCTTTAGCGAAGAAGCATCCGGTCATTCAAACCCTATTGGATTATCGCAGCTTGTCGGCTCGCATTTCGACTTTTGCCGAGGGGGTGTTGGAACATATCCACCCCGTTACCGGACGCATCCATCCCCATTGGTTTCAACTCGGTACCCGATCCGGGCGTTTTAGCTGCCAGCAGCCGAATTTGCAGCATATTCCGAGGGCGGTTGAAATCCGGCAATGCTTTGTCGCCCCGCCCGGAAAGGTGCTGATTAAAGCCGATTACAGCCAAATCGAATTGAGGATTATGGCGAAAGCAAGCGGCGATCGGCGCATGATGGATGCCTATCGTCGGGGGGAGGATTTGCACCGATTGACGGCAGCTTTGGTGTTGGGTAAGGCAGTTGGGGAGGTGACGGTAGAGGAGCGTCGGTTGGGAAAAGCAATTAATTTTGGTTTGATTTACGGGATGGGGGCGAAGAAGTTGCGGGCAACGGCGGCGAAGGAGCAGGGCATCGAGATCGGTTTGCCGGAGGCTTCGGCGTTTCGCAAGCGGTTTTTCGAGTCTTATGGGGGGATTAAGGCGTATCACGATCGCGTGCGTCGGGAGTGGAGTCGGGGCAGGCGGGACAGTCGCACTCTAGGGGGAAGGCGGCGATCGTGGGGAAAGGGGCAAAAGCCGAGGTTAAATGAGTCGATCAATCATCCGGTGCAGGGGACGAATGCAGATATGACGAAGTTGGCGTTAGCGCTGGCGTGGCGGAGATTTCAGGGTACGGAGGTGGGGTTGGTGGCGGCGATTCACGATGAGATCGTGTTGGAATGTCCGGTGGGGTTGGCGGAGTGGGCGATCGGGCAGTTGAGGCATTGTATGGTGAAGGCGGGGGAATATTTCATTCGTCCGATTCCGGTGGAGGTGGAGATTCGGGCGGTGGAGAGTTGGGGGGAGTGAAAGAGCGATCGCATTGATAATTGATTGAAAATGCGATCGCTTTTCTGTCTCCTACTATTCAAAAATGGCGATCTCATCCTTTGGAAAATGGAATTGTCCATCCTACCTCTATAATCTTGCAGTGGCTTCCTTAGCTATATAAGAAACTATGTCATACTCCATACCAACAAAAGAGTGATAATACTCATTCAAATATGAGTAAATTGCATTCTGCCTCCGTAGCTCCATCGAATTCCACTGTTCAAATAATGCCCAAGCTGAACCTTTTACGGAATCGGCAATATTAGTTATTGAATCGAGATACGCAGTCACTTTTCCAACTCCCGTTCCACCGATCGCTTTAGAACCAAGAAAGAGTTCAAATATTAAACTCATTGTTTTGGTTAAGCTAACTAGAGCACCAAGACCAGAGTACACTCTTGCCCAGTAAATAAAGTCTATATCATCAGAGGTTATATGCTGACTCTCAATGTTTTGCAAATCATTCAATAGTCGATGAAGAACCCCAACTTCTTCAGTGGATTGAACTGCTTTTATGAATTCAGCAGATAATGTGCCAAACTTTTTAGTCTTCTCAAATTTCTTCGGAAAGTTAGAAACAATATCACCAACTAACGGAATCAAATCAGAGGTGACATTAAACATTTTATTGAAGTCACCTTCTTTTATTCCTAGAACTGCATCCTGAATACTATTTCGAGACTCATAAAGAGACTTTAAACTATCATAGATTCCTTTTGTGAACTCAGGATCTATATCTAATTGTGATATAAATGGAACACCCACTATATCTTCAAACAGTGACACAAGAGCAGATTTTCCAAAACCCGCTTTTATTTCAAGAAAGATTCGCGAAAAATGCAAGCCCAAACCAACTGCCCGTATTACCATATTAGCCGTGTCTTTCAGGGAATCGAAGAAGTCAAAAGAATATTTGGATTTGTAGTATTCTGTTATTTCATTAAGGACAGGTAAATTTGATTCAATAATTTTTTGTACGTTTTTCTCAATTCGACTTTCAAAAACAGAATCATTAAATGGATAACTATTGATGGCTTCCCCTATTTTTTCATAAGCATTTCCTGCTTTTGTTAGGCTTATCTGTCCCAGTTTTTTCTTTAATATGTCTAGATAGCCAAAGAGTTCAAAAAGAGTTCCATCTTTATTCAAAAATTCTTTCCCAAGAGTATTGTTGTCTACCAAATTCAATCCGGATAGAGAGTGTAGTTCTCCGATTTTGCTCTGATCGACTTCCTTCAAAAAGGTATAGTTGTTGACCAAGAAAAAGTCTCTTTCAAGAATTTCATTCTTAAAACGCTTCTCCTGATCCTCTGTCAGTTCTGTTTTGTCATTAAGCCATTTCTCGTCATCAAACACTGGTTTCTCTAACCAATGTGGCTTCTGATTGATAGCAAATTCTCCAGTGTGTTTATTGTAGGCAATAGTGCCTTTTTCAAAGGATGCGTAAATGGTTACACCGTCATGCCACTCTGCTGTTTTAGGAGCACCTAACTCACTATTGGCTTCCCCTAATTCATTATAACGAACACCGATCGCCCCCCAAGTCGCCACAGAGCCGAGATATTCTCCTTCTTCAGTCCAGGAACTATGAATCCTTGACTTACCCCCAAAACCAGAGAACCCTTGCCAAATTCCAGTTGCGCCAGTTGATGAAGATACAAAGTCTGTTTCATCATTCCAAGGAAATCCCAAATGGCTGAATCCTAAATGTCGTTCATACCAATCATCAGTTTGATGATTGATAACAGTCATATATTCCTGATAATTATCACCCCGTACCCAGTACGCTTTATCTGAGCCTGTCTGCATCATCAACAGCACATTATCACCAAATTGTTGATAGAATCCTTCACCATCAGCCACAGCAAGCCACTTAATTTCTGATGGTTCCCCAAAGTCCTCTACATTAATGTTCTTCTCATTCCAAAGTCGCTGCATTGCATCTGCTTTTGCTGCTTCAAACTTACTAAGCGAATCAGGATCGATCCCCTCCCCACCTGTCCGAATCGTCCCAATGCCAGTGCTGTCATTTCCAGTATTATCCCCATTTGCATGAATGGGATTAATCCATCCGTTTGTGCCGTTGTATGGATTGTAACCATTATTATCAATATCAATCCACCAGTCATGCTCAATCACAATACTATCTTCATCCAAAAGATCGCTATTAGAATCCATGATCCTGACCTGTCGCCGCCCTTCATAATAACGAGACTCCATCACAATCCCGGTATGTCCATATTGAGAAGGCCCTGGGAAAGAAATAATTGCGCCTCGCTCAGGTAAACCTTCTGTGGTGTAATCTCCAAAATATTGGCTAAATTTACTAGCAACAACACTTGCTGTGTCTTTACCATCACCAAAGGCTACTACTTCAGTTTTCTTATCGTCTGGTAAGAAAACATCCTGAACATAACGAGCAATTAACGAGACGCATTGACCTTGCCAATTATCTGTATCTCGGCGTTTAATTCCTTTTTGACCTTTCACCGAAGCAAAGAATGCTTCCATATCGACGCTACCAACTGGAAACTCAGGCTCAGGATTGATAAACGTTGGCTCGATCGCAATATCATAATCCGTCTCATTCTGACCATTCTTCGTGACAACCAGCGTATATTTCTCCCCAGAATTGAGCTTATCGTAAACAACAGAATCCTCAGCACGGTCTGTTTGCACGACCCGAGAATGCGAAACTAAATTACCTGCACTATCCAACAACTTCATGCGAACATGGCGCATATCTGCATGATTATCAGGTGCTTGTAAAGCCAATTTTACCTCAGCATCCCCAGACAATTTGAACTCGTAACGATGCTCCGGTTGTCCGTGACCAATATATTGATCTTTAACCGAGAAATCACGAGAAATTACCCCTAAATTCTGAGCTCCCAAAACCCTTGCATTCACCACCAAATCGTAAGCAACCACATCCGCATTACTCCGTGACTTCACCTTCACCAGATAGTCACCTGCGGGGAGTTTCTCGTAATAGTTCAATTCATCTTGAGTCCCAGAGCGATCGCTTCCCTCGGTACTATTCACCCGTTGAGCTTTCAAAATACCCAAACCCGTATCCCGCAATAACTCCACATCTGCATCCCCAGTCAACTCTCGTAAGGCTACATTGAGATTCGTCGTATTCTCCAACCGCAAGCGATAATAAGCCTCCTTGTAACCATCCTGCAACTCCCGAGGATAGGTTTCCCGTCCGTTAAACGTTCCCAAATCTTCCACCAGTTGCAGATTTAATTTATAGTTCGTTTTTGACCCATTTTTCGCCTTCACTTCGAGATAATAGATTCCCTTATCCAAATGTTCTTCCCCATACCGTCCCGCAGAAATGGAGCGTCCTGTTGTAAGTTCCTTCTCTCGACTATCGAGTAACCGCACATTGACATCCTGTCCCCCTGCGAGGTCAGTCACAGAAAAGCGCAAGAAACTGTTATCCTCGTCCACATCAAAGCGATATAAATCCCCAAAAGAATCCCCAGAACCGACATAGTCATAGAAAGAATGACGACCCGTTAAATGACCCAAACGCCGCGCCTTGTAATGCCTGTCCTGTGCTGAATCCAAGTTCATCACCAGCTTGTAATCCAAATCTTGCCGAGGATTCACTCGCACATAATATGTTCCCCCTAGGAGGCTATATTTCCCCGGACTGTTGGAGTCAGGTTGCCAACCCGACTTGGGCGAAACATAGCGCTTATTAGAATCCAAAATCTCTACATCTGCTTTCGTCAAAGGAATATCCCCACCCGTTTGAGGATCTCGCAGCGCCCACTGGAGATAATGGCGCTCATTGCCGTTCAAATCCTCCAAAACAAACTTGATAAAATCATCCTTTTGTGCTGTGGCATTACTGTAAGATTTCTCCTGACGACCGTGAAGAATACCGAGGTTAAATAAGCGGGAGCCATCAGGGGTAACATCACCGTTCCCATTGCCACCATTCCCCACTTGATAGCCTGCTACCTTCTTACCATTCCAGAGCATATAGCCGTTTTGGGTATCCCAACGCAGAACACCATTACCTTGGGAATAAATATTGCCCGCAACACCGCCCAGCCAATCGCTATTTGCTTGGAAATACTCCCAGAAGTACGGGAAAACGTCGCTTGCTCCTTCTACGATATTGATATAAACGCGATCGGATACTGTATTGTTGGCCTCGCTCACCTCTGATACTTCATTCCGCGCATCGACCCGCATCCGAATGTCATAATTCCCAGAACCTTTCCAGAAATCGAGGCGACCCGGTGGCAAATCTAGGGTTTCAGTGTAGCTGCGATCTGAGAATGCCCGGAGATTACTAATCTCTTTGCTTCCTAAACCCACCACATGAGAGCCATTGCGATCGCGCACCTCAAAGCTCACTAAAAACTTGCCCGTATCTTGACTTCCCCCATTTTTGAGGTCAAATTTAACCTTAAACTCCTCACCCGCATTCAACGCGCTCGATGTAACTTGGAAGTTGGTACCGATTAAATCCTTAGCATCGGGATTGATGATAACTTGGTCTTTATCCAAAGACTGACCGCGATCGTTCGTCCCGAAGCCATTATCAAACTCATCTGTTTCTGTAATCTGCTCGTCTGGGTCAATGACCATGCCAATATAGTATCCCGCATGGCCACCAGCATATTCAGGATTGTTCGCATCTGGGAGCGTAAGCCATTCTATGCCATGATATGTACTATTTGCACGAATGGAGTTAATCGTGGTTGACCCCAATAAAACATCGGTCGCAGGAACAACATATTCATTCTCAGACAGGTAGAAATCAACCTTAACAGGTCCAGTGGTGCCGCTCTCGGTGTTGGAGACCGAAAACTTCACGTTGAATCTTTCACCCGCATACAAGTCTGTATTGAAGGGTTTTGAGCTACCCAGCGTCGCCACTTCAAACCTTGTCCCAGTCAGATTTACTGCCCCTTGGTAAACGATCGGCTGTACCGTAACGTTGTTACCTTCTTGGGACTCATTGAGTAGATTTCCATCGTCTGCGATCGCACCCAAATAATACTGTCCCGGCCCATTCCAAGCCCCAGACCCTTCAGAAGGCAGATAGAATGTTGTGGTTCGGGTTCCGGTGCTGCTGTTACCTGCAAGAATCTCCAGGTCTTCAGCATGGATAAAGTAATCATCCGTGGTGACATTGGCATCTTGAGACAGATAGAAGCCTACTCGCGTCGGTTTGGTTGGTGTGGCTGACTGATTCTTAATCTCAAAACTCACCTCAACCTTTTCATGGGGGTTAACTTGGGTTTTGTTGACTTTGAACTGAGTATTGAAGAGATCGCCTTGAGTGGGAATGGTGACATTGAGTGCTTGAGAATCAATGAGATTACCTTGGTTAGCATTGTTGTTTTCGTCAGTCTCATTGATAACATTGGCTTCATCAATAATCGCTCCCACATAGTAAGTTCCAGTACCCTGCCAGAAGTCATCGCTCGGGTCTGGCAGTTGGAATGGTATATCAATGTTACGGTTCGTATTCGTTTCCAGATTTTCCACAGCTACCGAGCCAATGGGGACATCTTGAGTGGTAATGTTGGCATCTGTAGACAGGTAGAGGCGTACCCGGAAGGGTGCGGCATCCCCCGTACCATTGTTACGAACGGTAACTTGTGCTTGGCTCGGGGCGCCAGCCGTCAGGCTAGAGGCAGCGAGTTGGAAGGCTTGGCTGGTAAGATCGATCGCGCCTGTTGCGAACGTTGGATCTTTCCATTCTCGGATGTAGATATCGGCTTCACCATTTTTGTCATCATCGACAAGTTTGACGCTACTCTCAGCTTCAAAGACAACAACTTTACCATCAGCACTGATGGCAGGGGCTTCGCTATCGCCATCTGCTTCATGAATGCCTTGTTCATTAACGCTGAGGAGGGTTGTTTTTCCCGTGAGGCGGTCATAAACGAAAACATCTTCGTCACCCCGCCAACTGGATTCATCGCCATCGACTAAGGTGTTGTTTTTAGAGCTAAAGGTTGCGTAGCGACCATCAGCACTGATGTCTGTAATCAGACCATCACCACCAACAGTTTCAATTTTCCCGGTTGCAAGTTCATAGATTGTGTCACGCCAAGCTACAAATTTGCCATCATCACTGATAACAGGATCGACATACGCAGAATTCCAAGATTTGGTTTCTCCCAATTTGGTTGTTACACCCGTTTGACGATTATACAAAAAGCTCCCTACTGTTTCTGCTGAACGGCTACCAAGCTGTCCAGAGAAAACAAGAAGGCTACCATCACCACTCAGAGAGGGATTTGAATAGTCGGAAATATTTTCTCCGAGTTGATTAGTATCGATATTGAGACGGAAATTGTCTCCTGTTGCTAGTTCGTGGATAATAATTCCTGCATGGTATCCGGGGAATATTTGTTCTGATGCAGAAGACTCGTAGGCAACAAATTTGCCATCTGCACTGATTGCAGGGTTTGATGCAGTCCCATCAACTTGTTGACCATTATTATCAACGCTAATACGCTTAGTTTCTTGACTACCTAAATAGTGGACAAATAAATCTTTTCGACTATTCGTATCCCCAGAAACTAGATTGGTCGAATTGGAACTAAATACAATAACGTTGCCATCATGGCTAATGGCATGGTCGCCACGACCGCTACCACGATACTGTGAATTCGTCCCCGCATTTGCCTGACCTCCGGTACTAGAAACACTGATGCGTCGGGTTTCTTTCGTTACACGGTCATAAACAAATGTGTCTAACGCATCATTCGTATCATCAGAGACTAAATTATCGGCATAGGAGTTAAAAACAACATAACGCCCATTACCACTAATAGTTGTCCAGTAACTCCCATCATTGGCTTCTACTCCCGCAGAAGAAACACTGGCTCGTTCTGTCGTTCCTGTATCGGGATTGCTAATATCAACCTGCTCAAATAATGCTGAATTGGTTTCATCAGTTTCTAGAATGGCATTACTGTCATCAACAACCATGCCAACATAGAATTGATCGAATCGCTCCCAATCTTCATGAATGGTGGAAGGTAATGTAAATTGAGCGTTAATGACTCCTGTATCGCTGTTACCTGCTAACGCATCAATTTCATAAGTTCCCACGAGCCAATCCCGACTGGTTGGATCGGCTTCCTCAAAGAGATAAAAACCAACACGGAAGGGCTTAGATTGGTCTACTCCAGTATTCTCAACTTTGAAACTGACATCGAGTTGACCGCCCCGTTGTAAATTGGGGTTGATAACATTGAATGATGCAGCACCCAAATCAACGGAAGTCGATTGGAGCGTCACTTTCTCATTCATATCGCGAATAAAAATGTCAGTTTCACCGTTAGTGTCACCCGTAACTAATTGTCCGGAACGACTTTGATAGGTGATAAAGCGACCGTCACCACTGATGCTGGGAGCCTCACTACTTTTATTGCTTTGTTGTCCGTCGTTTGAGATGCTGACAATTTCGATCGCACCTGTTTGGACATCGTAACGAAAGATATCCATCTCCTCGTTAGTATCACCCGGGACGAGATTATCTGCATCAGAGGCGAAAGTGATGTAACGACCATCTGCACTAATCGTCGGGGTTTCGCTATCGTCATTGCCACCTACGCCAGAAGCATTAATGCTAATTCGCTTGATATCATCTGTTTCATTGTTGTAAAGGAAAATGTCTGTATGATCGCCAACATCCCCCTCCACGAGGTTCGAGGCATCTGAAGCGAAAACAATATATTTTCCATCCGGTGTGATAGCAGGTGTTTCGGAATCGTTATCAGCTTCTTCACCACTTTTGCTAACAGAAATTCGTTTGGTTGTCTTTTTGAGGCGATCGCGAATAAAAATATCAATCGCATCATTATTATCTCCTGCAACTAAATTAGACGCTTCTGATTCAAAAACCACATAATTACCATCATCACTGACGACAGCATTTATACTTTCTTCATCTCCTTCTCCTCCGTTAGAAGCAACACTAATCCGTTCTGTTTTATTTGTAGTGCGATCGTAAAGAAAAATATCCTTTTCTTTGCCATCTCCAGAAACAAGATTCGATGCCTTAGATTCAAAAACGATAAAATTTCCATCGCCGCTCATTGCAGAATTTCGACTATAACTATTAGCTTGTTTTTTATCATAACCAACACTAACTCGCGTAATTTTATTTTCGTTGCGATCGTATAAGAAAATATCAGAACTGCGATTCGAATCATCCGGAACTAAATTATTAGCAGCAGAACTAAAGACAATATAACGTCCATCTTGGCTAATTGAAGATTGCCGACTGTAATCATTGGCTTGATCGCCTTCATCCGTGACACTAACCCGACTAATTTGTTTCGATTGGCGATCGTAAACAAAAATATCTTTCGCTTTATTGGTATCTCCAGCCACTAAATTGGAAGCATCAGATTCAAAAACAATATATTGTCCATCGCGGCTAATTGCAGGTTCTCTGGAATCATCATCTAGATTATCACCAATTTTTTCTGTTGCATCAACTGCCCGTTCTTGAGGTGTCACTTTGCCTTCTCCCGTCCAACTCGTCGGAGTCAATAACTTATCCGGTTCATATATCTCTCCTTGAGTCGTTTTCGCTGTACTAACTGCTGCAACTGCATTCAATAAACCTGCACCTGTTTCTAAATCCCAACCTGTTTCTCCTAAATCTGTTGCCGTATTCTTAATAATCTCAATGACCTGACGATAATTTAACTCTGGATTAGCCGCCCAAACTTGGGAAATTGCTCCCGTTACTTTTGCTGTTGCGACGGAAGTTCCCGACATTGTACCGATACCCTCCTCAACCGTCGAAATCACCCCTTCTTCCACCGTTCCTCCCTCAGCCAAAATATCCAAACCCCGACCATAACTCGAATATTCTGCTCGTTCTAAACCATCCGCAGAACCCACGGTAATAATATTATCAAACTCCTGCGAAGCCTGTCCTAAAACCGACATTACACCCCCATCATTTCCTGATGCCACAACAATTAAAACATCGTTTTGTCGCGCATATTCGATCGCTTCCCTTTCAATGGGTGTAAATTCATACCGTGTCGTTACATTTCCTTCTGCATCAATTTGGGTTAAATCTAAACTCAAATTTACCACTACATTGGGTTGTCCAGATTCCTTCGCAGCATCTACAAATTCAGTCAAAGAATCCGCCCATTTTCCCGATCCAACAGCACGACCGACCCACAATGGTGCATCATCATTAATACCATCAATACCGAGATCGTTATCCTGTGTTGCACCAATGATTCCTAAGACATGAGTGCCGTGTTCGCTGCCTTCTCCGGCTTCAATTAAGGGGTTAGTATCTCCATCAATAAAGTCAGTTCCCAAAGCAATATTCTCATAATCTAAATCTGGATTATCACCGCTAAATCCCGTATCAATAACCCCTACGAACGGCTGATCTTCGGCAGGAAATTCTTCGATTTTGGGTTGACTAATTGGCTCATCTGGTGTAATGTAATCGATGATATCGTAACCCAATTCTGTCTCGCGCCAATCCATATCTGAATCGATTAACTCTTCCATGTCTGGAGCTTCTCCCGTTGCTCCCGTAATGCGGAAAATGAAATCATTATAATCGCCATCTGTACCGCGATCGCTCCGCCAATCTTCCATAACAAAAGTATTTCCTTCCCCATCCACATCGGCAATTTGTCCCAAATGCAAGCTATCTTCAGGGTTCGCTGTTGCTAAGGAAAATAACGGTGTTTTTGAGCCGCCAATATTGGGATTGTCTACCACATCTTCAACAGTTCCATTGGGAACGAGCATGATGCCAAAAGTATCACCCGATCGCATCTTAAAAAACTGCTCTCCCTTATATTCCCCAGCATTCCAATTCTTATCTTCTCCCAAATTCCCAGTAAATAATGCCCCGTCTGTCTTGTCAGAAATTACGATATGACCCTCTTCTGTATTAGAAAATGCTCGTCGTGCAGCTTCAGCGATAAACTCTTCAGAACCCGGTTCTAAATTGTCCATCCTCTGCAAACTAAAAATTGCCAATTCTCCTCGATATTTACCCCCATCAAAAAGAAACTCAACCCCAACCTCTCCCGTTTCTCCAACGGTAAAGACTCCCGCATCAAACTCGTCGATCCAATCAATCTCCTCCCAACCCTCACCCAGAGGCGCGATCGCATTTTCAACTCCAGCGAAGACAAATTCATCAACATCCACAGCATCGAGATCTGGCACATCTTGACCGTCATTGGGATTATCGATCAAGGCGCTCGGGGTTAAAATCGGTTCGAGAATGAAGGCTTGAAAATAGCGTCGAGAAGGCTCTTTTGAGCAAGTAGAACCCTTGGCAGTAAAAAGTTTGAGCAGTAGATTCAAGAAAAGCAACATAACCCCTCAGTTTGGCAGATGACAAAAACGATGAATTGTTTCTGTTTACTTCTCTGGAGGGACTGACGATTTTTATGCAGTCAGACAAAAACTTGTTACAAAACTACACATATGAGCCAATGCTCTCTTCAGAGTGTAACCGTAAGCCATTACTCCTCAAACTGGTGAGGGCTGTACTCAAACAACTCCTGCTCGGACAGGGCAAAACGCGATCGATCCGGACTGCTCGCCGCCCGACAATAATACGCCTTATTGCGAATTGCCTGCAACTCCTCCGCATCCCGTTTCGATGCCATGACAAACTCATTTAACTGCCCGTGCAATGCTTCAATATCAATCCTCGCCTCCACATTCCCTCGAATACGTTCCTCCTTCCCCAACCCGCAATAAAAATCCATCGCACATCGCTCCACCGCACGGGCAATTTCCACCGGAGTCGCCCCCCGATATGCCTTGAGCAAGCGATACCACTCCCGATCACCCCAAGGTTCTCGTCCCTCTCCAAACTGAGCGGGAAAATACTTTTGTAAGTGGACTCGGAAAATCTCGTACATGGCTCCCATCTGGGGCAAATCCACAAACCATATCCCCCCATCGTCAAACCGACGCTTTAACTCAGCAGGTAACAATTGGATGCGATTCACTGTTGCTACCAGCATCGCATCGCTGTCGTGTTCCTGCATCCACGTCAGCAAGCGCTGGGAAAGCCTCCTCGAAGCCCCTCCCACTTCCCACCCGGTAAAACCTTTATCGAAATCATCTGCCAGTAAAATAACCTTATCCAGCGCATCTGCCGTTGCTAAAATTCCAGCCAAGGTGCGATCGGGATTGTCCGACCCCAAAACATTGCCCCACGATAAAGCCAAAAGCGAGTAACCCAAAGCCTTTGCCGCCAGTTTCGCACTTAAAGTCTTTCCCGTACCGGGCGGTCCTAATAATAGCATCCCTCGAGGGGGTCTGAGACCGTACTGACGGGCAGAAGGTTCGTTGAGCTTCACCACCTTTTCGGTCAAAAACCGTTGCAGCAAGTCCAATCCCCCGGCTGTCAGCACGTCGGGTTCGGCAATGAACTCCAATCCCAACCCCCGCAAGCGATTTGTTTTGTACTCCAACATGGCCTCGGATAAGGTGTCGAGATGGGGAGTAAGGGCGACATAACGCTGCAATGCCGAAGCGATCGCCCCTCTGGCCAAACCCCGACAGGCAACAGCCAAGCGCTGTCGGGACGCGGGAGAATCTGCTTCTAACCCTCGTTGTTGGCAAAACGCCTCGACGATCGCCCGCACTTCCTTCGCATCCGGTAAAGCATATTTGAGAATTTCCAATCCTTCCAGCTTGTTGCCAAATTGGAGATAAGACCCCAGCAAGACCGAATAGCAAGGAGTCGGGGAGAAACGATAGCGATCGCCTATATTCTGAATTTGGGACTCCAAGCGGGAAAGCTCTTTCGCTTCCAACTGAGTAAAATCGGTCAGATCGTCCAAGAGAAAAATGCCTGTTCTTTCTTCCTCCAATAACCACAGCAAGACATCCCCATCCTTTGGAATCAATTCGGTGGGAGAGAGTTGGTATTGTCTCCCTTCAACCTCAACCGCTTGCAAGGCAGCATAACCCGAATTCCAATAATAAAGGGGCAAATTCCGCTCGATCGCTTTCCGTTGAAATGCGGCAAAGATAAAAGCGCGATCGCTCGGCGAACATTCCAACCCGATGACAGGAATGCCCAAATCTGCCAAAATATCCCAATCTTCAATCGTTCTCATTGTTTTATTGCAACTATCCAAAACCCCACGATAGCGAAGCGCGATCGTGTCTACCTCGCCTCAACGAGGCAATTTCGACCCCTCGAAGGGATTGAAGTTAATTTTGAATTCGCGCTTGTCAGCGCGAGGGTGTTGGAATTTAGAGGATTTAAACGAATATGGTAACTGCTCGCAGAAAAACCACTCGCGCTGCCAAAGCCAATACTAATGGGAGCGCTAAAACCACCAAAGCACGAACTGCCAAGGCACAATCTGCCAAAACCGTCACGGCTGAAGAATTGGTCAAACGCATTCTCTCTGCCATCGAACGCAAGTATAAGGTGCGCTTGGCCAAACGGGACGATCGCATCGCCACAAAGGTCGGTCATGCGGCTCGGGAAAAGTTGGGCAAGGACATCCAAGCACAACTCTCGAAAAAGCCCGGCAGTCACTCCTTTGACTGGAACGAGTGGAATACGAAAGTCTTCCCCAAAATTCTCGGCAAACCCGATGCGTTAAAGTATCCCGTCGAAGTCATTGCCGATGCTCTCGTGCTGCTATACGACAGTATCTCCGAAGGAACCGAAGATGCGATCGCCGATTTAATCGAGTTCAATGCGGCTTCTCTCAAGCGTCGCAACGAATTGGCGAAGGCGCAAGAGGAAGAAGATGACGATCTCGATGACCTCGACGATGATGAGGATGAAATTGACGATCTCCTCGATGAAGAAGACGAGGACGATGAGGATGAAGACTTCGATGATGAGGAGGAGGATGACGAGGATTTCGACGATGAGGATGATGAAGATTTTGAGGATGAGGAGGACGAAGATTAATCCTTGAATTGTTCGACATGACGGCATTCAGGCATTCCCGTCCTTTCAAAGGTGCGAGGAATGCCTATTTTTTTGGAGGTTAAAGATGACAGTTTTACCCATCGAGATCGCTTCCCCCAAACCCTCTCTCGACAATCTGGAGTTAATTGAGGGTTTGATTTGGATTCCAGAATTTCTCACAAAGACGCAACAACGGCGATTGCGCGACCATCTCGATCGCTTTCCTTGGCAAAGTCCCCCGCACTTACCGAGCCACCATTGCCAACAATGTTACGGTTGGATAGAAAAGCCCCCGAGCGATCGCTCCGTGTTGAATCCCCCGCGAGACTATCTCGGCACGTTACCCGACTGGTTGAATGGGGTATTGCGACGACTCGAGCCGTGGATGCCCCAATGCGACCAAGCCATTGCTATTCTGACAACAGGAGAGGCGAATTCAAGGGATTGTCTGCCTCCCGGACTGCACCTCGATTCTACGAAAAACTTTGACAATGCGGTCGCGCAGCGTGTGCGTAGCACGTATCGCGACGGTTGCTCTCTCTCCTCTGGAATTGCGCTTTCGTCGGGGCACGAGAGAACCCGTTAAGGTGGAGTTGGATGCGGGAGATGCGCTGATAATGCGGGATGAGGCACGATATAAGTGGTTGCATCAAGTGGTTTTTGACGATGCGATCGAACAATTGTTTTTGACTTTTCGCCATACGAAGATTGGGGGTGCAAAATAGAACCGGGACGGGCGATCGAGGGATAGAATGGGGAGAGATTCTGCTTTGGTCAGCACGTTATGACAACAACGAAAGAAACCGTCCGCTCTCTCCTCGAACGACTCCCAGATAATTGCTCTTTTGAGGAAATCCAATACCATCTTTACGTTCTTACCAAAGTTCGACAAGGTTTGGAAGCAGCAGACTCCGAAGGGACAATCTCTCAAGCAGAAGCAGAAAAGCGGTTGGGTCAATGGCTTCAGTAAACTGGTCTCCAAAAGCATTGGACGATGTAGATGCGATCGCTGCATATATTGCTCGCGACTCCACCGTGTATGCTTCTGCTGTCGTCCAAAAAATTATTGACACTACCCAAAATTTATAGCTAAACTGGTCGTCAAATTAATAGTTAAAGGAAAGACAAGATGCTTGAAACAGCATTGACTGCAATTGCTACAGCAATAACAACAATAATTTTTCCCAAAGCCTTTGAAACGGTAGGAGAAAAAGTTGGTGAAATAGCATTTGATAAAACTGGAGAAGCAATCCAAACAACTCGTGAAGCTATTCAAGAAAAACTGGTTACAGAAAGAACAGATAATTTATTGCAAAGAGCCGAAGAAAATCCCAGTGAAGGCAATAAAAAAGTGCTTGAAGCAGAATTGGTTAGCCAAATGGAAAAAGATGAGTTGTTTACAAAAAAGTTGCAAGAGTTGATAGAAACAATCAAACCTGATTATCCCGAATTACAAAATATTTTGGACAATGCTCGTATTGGAGGAGAATTAGAAATCAATGACATTGAGATAAAAAATGAGGGTCAACCTCTTGGAAAACAAGTGATTGGAAGAAATATAGAAGTTGGAAGAAGTGCTAAGTTTGGCAAAATATCTATAGAGAATAAAGACAATGAAGAAAGTTGATTTTTCGATTCGTTTTTCTTCAAATTACAAAATCAAAAAATGGAATAAATATTAGATATCTTATGACAATCATGAATATACCAAAACCAGAAAGAAATCCAGATAAGTCTCAATCATCTGATGAGCAAATCATGATTGACAACGTTCAAGTTGGACATGATTTTACCATAGGCAATTTAATTCAAATCTTAGGAAAACAAGAGAATAAATTAGCTCAAAAAGAGGTTAGACCTTATCATAATTTACCACAACCCGACTATGGGAAATTTATTGGCAGAGAAGAGGAAAAAACTAAAATTTTGAATAAACTTCGTCCTTACCCTCACTCTCCTAATTCAGTAATCACTATTGATGGAATTGGAGGAATTGGTAAAAGTGCTTTAGCATTAGAAGTCAGCTTTTACTTTTTGAGAGAATATCATAATTTATCTTTGGAATATCGTTTTGATGCTATTATTTGGACTTCTGCTAAGCGTAATACTTTAAGAGCAGATAGAGGAATTGTTGATCGCAAACAAAGCATTCAGACACTTGATGATATTTGTAGGACTATAGCAATAACGCTAGGTATTGAAAAAACTATTCAGACTCAATCAGAGAATAATTTAGAATTGATTTTAAGAGAATTAACTCAACAAAGAACACTTCTAATTATAGATAATTTTGAAACGGTAGATGACGAATCGGTAAACGAATTTATACAAGACTTGCTTCCAGCACCTACTAAAGCAATCGTTACAACCCGTCGTCGTATTGATGTTGCTTATCCAATACGCTTAAGAGGAATGCCTCGGGAAGATGGAGAATTATTAATTAAACAGGAATGTGAAAAAAAAGAAGTTTCTCTCACTGAAGAACAAAAACAAAAACTTTATCAAAGAACAGGAGGTGTTCCTTTAGCTATTGTTTGGACAATTGCTAGAATGAGTTTTGGTTCAAGTGTTGACACTATTTTAGCAAAATTAGGAAATTGTAAAAGTGATATTGCTCGTTTTTGCTTTGAAGAAACTATTAGGAAAATTAAAACCAAAGATTCTTATAAAGTATTATTAGTAATTGCAATATCGAAAGGTAATATTAATCGTGAAAATATAGGCGATGTCTCTGGTTTTGGAGAAGATGAATCAAGTCGAGATGACGCTCTAGAAGAATTACAAATGCTTTCCTTAATTAATCAAGAAGCAGACCAATTTACTATGCTTCCTTTGACTAAAGAATATATTGCACAAAACATAAAAAATAATGCAGAAGATCAATATATTGTTGCACGAGCTTCAATAAGAAAAATAAAGGAAGAAATAGGAGATTTGCTGTTAGTTATTCCAAGTTCATTACACAATGATATTCTTAAAATTCATTCTAACTTGGATGATAAAGATTTATTCTCTTCTGAGAACAAGCAAACTAATAATGAAGAAAAACTGCGTTCAGTAACGACAATTTCATACTATATGGATATTGTAATGTGTATAGATGGAACTGGTTCTATGAATCCTATAATTGAAAAAATAAAGTCTAATGCTATTACTTTATACGAGCAAATAAGATCGCAAATGTTGCAAGCTCAAAAAAATGTCGAGCAAATCAGAATTAAAGTAATTATATTTAGAGATTATTATTTTGATCCTCCCGATCAATCAATGATTATTTCTGATTTTTTCGATCTAGAAATGCAAGCGATTGAATTCAAAGAATTTCTTGACAATGTAAAAGCGACCTAAGTACAGGACAAAAATTGGAGAGAGTCAAGAAAAGCATCAAACTTGTG
>NZ_JCAMRX010000076.1:0-23750 GCF_059821285.1 Spirulina sp. LEGE 11439 | reverse complement strand
ATACTGGCGATTGGACATGAGATTGAGGGCGCGATTGTACCATCCCAAAGCAGAATCGGGATTGAGTGCGATCGCTTCTATTGCCGCTTGTACCCCTTCAGAATACCGTCCCGCCCGCCATAACACGGCACTGAGATTAATAGCAATCTTTTCTAAAGAAGGCTGGCCGCCAATTTGAGCATCTCCTTCCGCAGCCATGCGATAAGCAATAATCGCCTCCTCGTATTCCTGTAATGTAGTGAGAATTCGCCCTCGGTTATACCATGCCCGCGAGGATTCAGGATTGAGATCGATCGCTTCATCTGTTGCCCTTAATGCCTCGTTATAGCGTTCTAACAACCATAACAGTGTCGATTGATTGATCCATGCTTGTTCATAGGTTGGGTTTAAAGTAATAGCACGATTCACTGAAGCCAACCCTTCCTCATATTTAAACTGTCCTGCGAGAGAATTACCGCGTTGACTCCAAGCATAAGCCGATCCGATCCGATTCCAGCGATCGTCTCCCTCTTGTAAAGCTTGGTCGCAGGCTGCTTGTGCGTCCGTATATTGTCCCAAGCGATTGAGGGCGGCGCAACGATTGGCTAAAGCTAAAGCATAATTTTCATCAAGGGTTAGCGCCCAATCTTGAGAAGCCAAAGATTCCGTATTGCGTCCTAATAGCCCCAAAACCGTTCCTTGTTCCGTCCAGATTTCCTCATCATCGGGGTCGATCGCTACTGCCTCATTATAAGATTGCAACGCCTCCTGATAAAACGTCAAAGCCGCCTTTGACGTATCTTGAGTGGGAGCCAGTTGCACCAAAACCCGTCCTCGATTTAACAACGCCGTCGCCGCACTTTGGTCGCTCCAATTCCCCGCTTGAATGGCGCGATCGCAAGCCACTAAAGCTTCTTCATAGCGAGAAAACTGCGCCAAAGACAAACATCGCCCCGCATAAGCTGGAGAATAGCCCGGATTGGTGCGAATTGCCCAATCGTAGGACTCGAGAGCCTCCGAATGGTTGCCCACCTGCGTCATCGCGACTCCTCGGTTGTACCATGCCACGGCGGGGGTCCCCTCTCCCCAATCACCATCAATTTCTAACCCTTCATCGCAAGCCACTACCGCATCCTCTGTGCGTCCCAATGCTGTCAGAGAGGCGCACCGTTTCGCCAGTGCGAGGGAATCCGTGGGACTGCGACGCAATACCTGTTCGTAAGAAACCAAAGCATCGCCATACTGGGCGAGGGCAAATAAAACATCGCCGCGATTATTCCAAGTGGCCGGATCGTTGGGAAAGAGTCCCACCGCTTGATCGCAGGCTTCAAGGGCTTTCTCGTAATCTTCTGCGAGGAGAAGCGTATTGCACAAACTCGCCCAATAGTCGAAATCTACAAGTTTTTCCTGTGCGATCGCTGTCGCCGGAAAAAGCAACAACGAAGCGGGAATAATTGCTAAAAAACGTTTAAACTTCATTATCTTCTTCTACGTTGTTAGTCGGCCAGAAGTTCTCATCCATGACTTGTTCTCGGTCAAAGGGACAAATTTCGGGGAATTGTTCGTCAGGGAGGTCGGTTTCGGCGATCGCTAAATCTCGTGCTTCCGACCAGGTTTCCTTCATGGCTTCCTCCAATCTAGATTGTAAACCGGGATTGCGCCGCAAGAGTTTGGCGATCGCTTTTCTTTGCACGCGAATAGTCGCTCGCCAACTATTAGTTTGTTTCCAGTGTTGAACTTTCCACTTTAATAAATGAGCAATTAGCTGCATTAAGCGAGATTCTAATTGGTCGTAATGGCGCTTTCCCAAATCTTCTAACTCCTCAATGAGATGAGATGTATCCAAGCGATCGAATTGACTTTTTCGCAAAAGATCGGCTTGTTGATAAATCCAACTATAAAAATCTTTTTCGTAAAGTGTTTCTTTCATTTTTTCTCTCCCTCATCAGAATCAACGAGTAAAGTTGCATCATATTATACTTTAAATTTTAGAAGCGATCGTCCTAAAATCTTCAGACCAGAGCGATCTCTTTTAAACAAACAGCGATCGAAAATTGTTTCCAATTCAACATCGTCCTCATAGGAAACTTCCGTATGAGAGATAATAATATTTTGAATTAATTCACGGTAGTTTGACAAGGTATCCATTCGATAATTTTCTCCGATTGAACATCAAAAACAATGAGTAAAAGCTGATAATCTTCTCTCAAAAGTCTGCCAATTGGTTCTTCAAAAATGTATGATATCAACGAGATCGCGATATTGGTACTGGTGAGTGAAAATTTATCTGCGATCGCAAGGAGTCACTTCCCCGTCTGGCATAATCGTGCGACAGAAGAAAACATTCTCTAAAATCGCATCTTCTATATTGGCATCCCTTAAATTGGTATCAATTAACCTTGCTCCAGTTAAATTCGCCCCTTCTAAATTCGCCCCTTCTAAATTCGCATTAGTTAAATTTGCACCCCGCAAATCCATTCCCGCTAAATAAGCATAAGATAAATCCGCATCGCGGAAATTTTTATCCTCCGTTCCCTCATTCACCAATTCTGCCACTCGTTCCGATCGCTCGTCAATTAATGTACCGGGATTAATCGTTGCACCGCGAAAATCCACCAAGCTTAAATTTGCACCGCGTAAATCCACATCCGTTAAGATCGTATTTTCAAAATAAGCCCCAGTTAAATCCGCCCCGCGTAAATCCGTATGGCGCAATTCTGCCCCAATAAAATTCGCCGCAGTTAAATCCGTATTATCCATATCTGCATAAACGAGTAAAGAGGATTCAAAATTCGTGCGTTTGAGATTGGCACCGCGTAACTTAGTAATAAAAAGATACGCCCCAGCGAAATTCACTTCTTCCAAATCTGCTCCTTCTAAATTTACCCCTTCTAAATTTGCGCCGCTCAGATCGACTCCCGCTAATTCTCGTCCCAAGACTCTTTTATTGACCAATTCCCACACCAACAACCATTTACTATCTAAAACTGTTTCGCTACTAATTTGGCTGCCTTTAAAGTTTGTCCGAAATAAATTTGCTCCCCCTAAATGAGCGCCTTGCAAATTAGTATCTTGTAGCGTCGTTCTCAATAAATTTGCCCCGACTAAACTCGCACTGGATAAATTAGCACTTTTCAAATTGGCATTACTTAAATTCGCTAAAGCTAAATTTGCCTCGGTTAAATTAGCACTTTTTAAGGTTCCATCTTCGAGATTGGCTTCCGTTAAATTGGCAAACGTTAAATTTGCTCCTGTTAAATTCGCCCGTTCTAAATCTGCTTGTTGAAGATCGGCATTTTTTAAATTCACCCGATACATATAAACGCCGGGGAGTTGTGCCTGTTGTAAATTTGCGCCTTCCATATTTGCCGCACCCAAATTAGAATTGCGGAAATCTGCTTGGCGCAGATCTGCACCCAATAAATTCACCCCTTCTAGTTTTGCCCCTTTGAAATCGGCGCGGAAGAGATCGGCATCTTCAATATCCGCACCGCGCAGATCTTCTCCTCCGAGGGGAGCCCGACGCAGATTGCAGCCGATACAGGCTTTTTCGTCTCTGAGTTGTGCCAAATCTCGGCGACTGTAGGCGATCGCGGCAGGGGTTATCAGCACGATCGCGAGGAAGGAAACCAAGAAAAGAAACCCGTAGATGTTTCTTTTGTTTAAGGTGGGAATGCGATCGCGCAGGACCGCAAAAATTCTCTGGTGCATGGGATTTTAAGCAGGGAAATCCGAATACCCCAAATCTACCATTTCCGATCGCGACTGAGAAGGAGATGGGGCAAGGAAGTGCGATCGTCAAGTCTGAACAAAACTTTAAATTGCCATACCATATTGTTCGCACATTTTTTTGAGGTTTTGTTTGAGGCGATCGCGCACTGCGTCGGGTGCAATAATTTCGCAGCTTTTGCCATAACGCATCACTTCCCGTATCAACCAAAAAGGATTGGTAGTTTTTCTGATCACTTTGCGAATTTTTTTGTTCTCGTCTGATTCATTAAAAATATCTTCCTCTTTCGGTTCGTAGGCATTGACCATACTTCCGTAAAAATGCAAGTGTACTTCAATGGTACCGAGTTCTTCTGCACGCCAAGTTCCGTTATAGCGAAGTACATCTAAAACGCGATCCAAGCGAAAAGTACGATTATGCTGGAGGGCTAGAATAGTCTCGTACTCGTTAATTTCTTCGCACCACGCTTCAAGATAAAAGCGCTTTTCGACAAATCGAATGCAGCCAAAACGCACGTTAAATTCCTCTTGTTCTCCTTGAGAGTTACGGTAAATCAAGTGGAATGGTTCTTTGCGCTCGAGTTGCATATCAATGACTCTGCGCCACGCTTCGGTTTCGTGAACGATCGCCTTCAACAGTCCTTGACGCAGAGGCGATTCTAATTGCCCGCGCTCGAGGAGTAGTTCGATAACGGTTTTTGCTTCATTCATTTGACCTGCATCCGTCAGGACTTTAACGGCGCGATCGAGGGCTTTAATTTGCGCGTGAGTGAAGGAGAAGGGCTTACCCGTTGCAACTTCTCCTCGAGCGATGGCTACCAACAGCCCAGAAATACTAGGATTTTCGCCCCAAAAGATTTTCTCGCGATGGGCGACTTCTTCGAGTTGGGTTTTCGTACCGGGAGGGATGGAAAGTGTCAGTGTTTCTTTTTTTCTTTTCATTGATTAACCCTTGCATTTTTCTCGGAGGTGTGTCATAGTAATCATTGTAAATGTTTTTGAGTCGATTGCAGCACATCTGTATCTGTATTGGGTATTTTCTCTCAATTTACAAAGAAGGATTGCGATCGCCTACTTTCCCAACCTGACGCGCAAAAAATGCGATCGCCAGAAAATTCATTGCAACCATTAGAAATTGGTTTAGGAAAATGCAGAAAATTACGCTAAAACCTGTTTATTCTTGTCCGGCTTCGGAGATTCCAGAAGATATCAAATTACCGGATGGATGGACATTAGCTTGGCATCAATTGGAGACATTAAAAGCAATCCGCGATCCTGACATTGATGTTATTTTTAACACGGCTATGACGGGAGATGGGAAGAGTTTAGCGGCCTATCTCAACTCATTGCAACGATACTATCGCGTCTTGGCAATGTATCCAACCAACGAACTCGCACGGGATCAGGAAAAACAGATCAAAAATTATATTGAGATGTTTCATCCTCCCGGAGAACCAAGAGTTAATCGAATTAGCAGTCAAGATTTAGAAATCTATGCAGAACAGGAAAATATTCAGAAAAAAGAAGCTATCTTGACACTTATAGAACAGACTGAAATCTTACTCAATAACCCAGACATTTTACACTATATTCACCGAGGAGCATATCTGTTTCGCGGTAAGAAGGGAGACAATCCCGATCGATTATGGAATAGAGTCGATAAGTGGTTTAGCTTGTTTATTTTTGATGAGTTTCATGTGTTTCAATCCCCACAAGTCGCCAGCGTTATCAATACCATGCTATTGATCCGATATACAAATCAGAAGAAGAAGTTTTTATTTCTCTCCGCAACACCAAATAAAGAGTTACAAGATCGTTTAAGCCTTGCAGGATTCAGATGTAAAGTTATCAATCCTCTCGATCGCGAAAACTCAAAATATCGTTTTCCGGAAACTGTTTCAGATTGTCAAAATTTGGAACGAGAAGGTTGGCGCAAAGTTGTTGGGAAAATCGAGCTAAATTTTCTGCCTTTGGAGAGCGATCGTAATGCAGAAATAATGTTAAAAGAAAATCAAAGTTTAGTATTATCTCAATTTAAAAAATGCAGACAAAACCGAGGTGCTGTTATTCTCAATTCGATTGCTTCAATCAAGCGATTGGCTGCGATGTTTCGAGACTTTGTAAGTGACTTGCCAGAAAGTCACGAGCTATCCGATCTGACAATAGGAGAAAATACTGGACTGACGGGAAAAGCTGAAAGAGCAGAAGCATTGAATGCAGATTTGATTTTAGGGACGAGTACCATTGATATTGGGGTTGATTTTAAAATTAATTTTCTGTTTTTTGAAGCAACAGATGCGGGAAACTTTATTCAGCGTTTGGGCCGTTTGGGACGACACGATCGCTATGAAAGAGATGGACGCGAAATTCCTTTTTCTGATTTTACTGCTTTTGCGATCGCGCCTCAGATGCTAGTGGAAAAACTATTTACAGGAGATTCCCTACTAGAAGTAGAAAAGGCTTACAATCGTCCAGAATTTCACGAATTTATTAAGGAAAGCTATCGCAAAATCAATAATTTTTCGGGATATTACTACAAATGGGGAGCAGTACAATCAATGCTTTTAGTTCGTCAGTTAGGGCATCCCAAAATCAAACAAAATTATGAAATGGGAAGTCAAAAAAAGTTTAAAGAGGCTTGTGAATTAGTATTTAGCACGCCCAAAAAACAGGTCGATTTGAAAAAAATCTATGGACGTAGTAAAGGTTGGGAAAATGAATGGCATAAACTTTCAGGCCAAGATAAAGGAAATCCTATTTTAGAGGAAGCCTCGAGTTTCCGAGGTTCGAGTCCGTTATTATGTGGCATTTACGATCTGACCGAGAATAGCAAAATAGATCGGTTTAAAACCTACGATCTACCCGGAATTTTAAGCAATCTTGAAATTGAGCCAATGACAAAAGCTGAATTTGAACGCTTGCGTCAAAAAGCTGTTAAAGACATTAATACTCCCATTCCCAAAGGACGATTTAAGCATTGTTTGGGCTTTATGAAATTACATCACTATCGAGAGGAACGCTTGAATTGGAATTTTACCCGTCCGGGGAGTTTAGAATCAATTGCTAATCTGTGGAAAGTGCAAGTTATTATTGGGATTCGGATATGGCAACCCGATAATCGTTGGATTAGCGAAATCAACAAAAAACTCAAAGAGCAAGCATTCGTTGCCTATATATTGCCATGTCCTGTCATGGAAGTCAGGCGAAAATTGCAACTCCCCATGCACTTTGCGATTTATCCCATTGGCGACAGCAGCAACATTCACGATAAGCCGGCTTATTCTATTGCATTGGGACAAGCTGCTCTGTTGGTAGATGCGCTATACCCCGAATACAGATTCAAAGGAGGTGATGATTCATGGATCGTTTAGACTGGCAATCCCTCATAGGGATTAATTTGGTTGAGCAGTGCAGACAAGTAAACATCTGCGACATACGATCGTGTGTTTCAATCCCTCAATTCCCTAGATTGGGTAGGTATTTCACCGCTCTACACAATCAGGATAACACACGCCGAGGCCAAGCGAAGACAAAATTAGCTTGTTACACGATCGTAAGATCGAAAGATGTATATTTTATATTTGAGATAACGCATTCTCGGCTTGGAAAAAGTTGTCTAGTAAGATCGTGTTATCATAAGCCAAAATTGGAAAATTCGTATGTACCAGCAAAACCTCGACCCCCTTGAGCTATTACGTGGCTCTATCAACAGATTAATTGTTGTGATCGAGACCTCGCTTGTTACTTTTCTAAAACAACTTAAGCTATGGCGTAAGTTCATCAATGGATGGTTCGATCGAAGGAAGGAATATAAGGGTCAGCTTCAAGCACAGCGGCAACACAACACGATTCAAGATCCCCGTCTTTTGGTACACGATCGCCAGATTGGAGAGATGCAAGCTCAAGTGCAGGATCATGGAGAATCACTCGATTTTTTAATGGCTAAGGTTCGCTACCTCGAGTATTCTTTTGAGCGAAATGAAGAACTGAAGGATCGGGAATTTCAACCCAACCCTTATTCTCTCAACGGAGATCCCAACTGTAACTCGTAACCCATTACAACAATCCAATCATTTCGCAATCCTGCTTAAGGACTTGAATCGCTATGCAAATTTTATCTCTTGAAGACCTCAAAAAACTTTCACAACACCTTCCAGACAAAATCCCTTACCTAAAAATGTTGATTTTGTTTGGCTCTAGAGCGAGAGAAGATACTCACGCACAAAGCGACTGGGATTTCGCCGCACTGTACGATGCAGAATTGCGCGATCGCTGCTGCAAAGATCGTCCTTTTTCTTGGTGGGAAGTTCCGGGAATTCTTGGTGACGTTTTTAATTTAGATAGCGATCGCATTGATGTAGTCGAACTCAATCGCTGTGATGCTTTGATGGCTCATGCAGTTGCTCGAGATGGCATCTTACTCTACGAAAAAAATAAAGGAGAATTTGAACAATTTTCTCAAAAATTTTTGTTAGCAGAAGAAGAACTTAACAGGATTCGCCATCATCTTCGTCACAAACTTGAAAATTTTCTACAAGAATGGGGTGTATCGTGAAGATCGATCTTGATAGTATGTTAACTCGTCTGAATTTTCTCAGCGAAAACTTGATAGAATTAAGACGGTTTGAGTCTGTCAATTTAGAAGAATATTTAGATGATTTTGATCAAAAAGCACTCTCAGAACGCTTTTTAGAACGGATTATTCAAGCTGCGATCGATATCAACGAACATATTTTGACGCAAGAAAAAAATGTATCAAAACTGACCTATAAAGAAACTTTTACCTTAGCCGGACGCTACGGAATTATTACTGTAGAACTGGCAAACAATATTGAAAAGTCCGCAGGATTGCGAAATATAATCGCTCATCGCTATCTCGATCTGGACTATCGCGAACTTTTCCAAGCCATCCAAAATGCTTTGAAACTGTATCCAATTTATATCCAACAAATTACAGCATATTTAGAGTCTCTGGAGTAAAACCATGACTAAGAAACAGAAAAAAACGGAAATAACAGAAAAACAACTCTCTTTATTCGATGTCGATGCAGTCGTTGAATCATTGGAAAATACTGATGATGATTGGATGTCTGGAGACGATTCTGACTTTGAGGAATTTAGCGATCGCCAAGTAAAATCCCAACCCCCAGAACTTCTAACGCTTAAACTCTTGCGTCAAGCAATTGAAGCGAAAAACAATGGCGATCGCATCATGCAAGATTTCTGCGAGTATGTTTTACCTAACTTGCTCAATTTAGCGATCGGAGTGACAGCTAAAGGAGGCAAATTTTTCGACCATCTCGATCGCAAAAGAGGGAGAGAAAATGTCAGACGAGATAATGCAGGCGATCAATCTTTAAATACTCATATTCTGAATGGCCTTTTACCTGCTAATTTCATAGAACGCCAACTCCACAAACTCGATACAACAGTTAAAAGAATCATTCGCGAACCAGAAAGACGGCTTTTAATTTCCGGATTCATTCTCCATGATTTTGAGAAATTTGACTATCGACGTTTTCCAGAAATGCCGGAACACTATCAAGAAATTAACAGAAATCCAGACCGAGATATTCGGAAATTAAAAACAGAAGATCATCGATCTATTCTTCATGTCCTTGTTCCAGAATTGGGGTTAGACAAATTCATCAGTCCTAATGAACCGTCAGATTGGCATAAATATCAAGACGACTTGCTTTGTATTGCTTACAATACTCAAATTAGAGAAGATACTAATCTTAATTTATCTGAATTTGGTTTAAATCCCAATATTCAAGAAGATTATATTCTCATGTGCTTGGCAGATTTGACTTGTTTGGCAGATCGACTGGCTTCGATCGTCAAACATCCACAAGATGCCGAAAAAAATGGCTTAAACAGTATTCTTCACAATTTGAGCAACGGAAAACTCAAATTTACCTATCATAGCATTTCGGAAAATCGAGGTGTACTAACAAATGTTGTAAATAATGTTTTGATGGAAGCTCATAAAGCACTCAATCAAACTGGAGAATTTCCCAATTATGAACCATTACTTTATCTTCCGACAGGAGTAATCTATTTAGCTCATAAAAATTCACCTCCTATTCTGACTGACGATATTCCCGATCGTGTCGTCAAAAAAATAAAAGACCTCTGTGCAAATCAACTGATGCTTAAACAAACAGGATTTGGACGAGATGGAAAAGGAATGAAATATGCGGAATATTATGACAAATTTTTTAGCGATCGCGGCTTGATGAATGTTGCCTTAAAAGCAACATTCAAGATTTTACATGAAAAGAAACCTTCTGTAGCGAAAAGTCGCAGTGATAATTTAGTTAAGTTTCAACAACAAGAAGTGTTATCATCTCATTATGATTTTGAGTTTTCCGATAATATTTATATCGACCAAATTGCCGAGTTTTGTGATGTTATCTCTCGTAAAATTTGGGGCGATCGCGCCAACAAAATTGAAACCGCACGCAAAGAATATAAAAAGCAGCATAAAAAAGAATTAGCTGCAATTCCGCCTTTGAATTTAATCGAAGAAATCGCCAAATTATGGGAATTGACAGAGTATTTACCTCAAGTTCGAGAAATTCAGAACATTAACAATAAACTGAAAGAACTCAAACGCAAAGGTAATAGCGGAGGCGTACCTTATGAATGGTATTATCTGGCGGCTCAATATGTCAAACACAAGCCCAAAAATGCAGAAGATGTGGAAGTTGTCTGCGAACAAGCGATCGCGCATATCTGTCAAATCATTGAACCTGTTATTAATAACTATAATTTACCGGATGGTTGGGACGATTTGCGGTTATGGGTACAGCGAGTCGTAATATTACCTAATCGCGAGCGATCGAACGATATAATTACCCCATTCTTAGAAGAACTTCAAGCCTATCAATTAGCAAAAAAGCCGGGGCGCGGTAAACAATTAATCTGTTCGATTTCCCATTCCGCCTATACTGTTACAGAGCAAATGGAATCAGCCGTTCTATTTACTCCCCAAGTTTATACCAATAAACAATTATTAGGAGGCTCAAATGCTAAACGCAATATTTCCAGTATTGCTGGGATAGAAATGATGCTGAGGCAGATATTGATGAGTCAAACTCAAGCAATAGGACAAAAATTTGAGAATGCAAAATATCGCTATCTCTATTTTTACCCAACCTATTATTTTACGCCAGAAACAAATCAGTTCCTAAAACAGGCGTATGGAAATATTGCTCAAACACGCTTTAATTCCAGTCTCCGCAAACATTTTGTCGGTGACGATCTACAAGCTAATTTCGATCTCGATCGCTATCAAAATGCAGACCTTTTTCTGATTGAAAAACAAACAGATAAACTAAAAGATACAACCTTTAAATTATCTTATCCAGATGATGATGACTTTACTTTTTACTTCATGGCTATGCCACCGGGACGCGATCCAACGAATACGGAATCATGGGTTATGCCGGCATGGTTGGCTTTTGCTTTCCCCATGATTCTTGATGTCAAAACTGTCGTTTCTGAGTCTCCCATCCCTCCTTATCGAGATGGTGCAGAATTTGAAGAAACTGTATTTCTCGATAGCGCACCTCAAGCCTTTCAAGCATTGACACAACGCGATCGCTTTCGTTTAGACTATATCTTAGAAGGTTGGGAAGAAGACAATGGAAAAGAGCATCCCGCACCCTTAAATGTTCTCACTGCGGCCTATTCTATTCATCTCGATGTAAATGCGAAACGAGGAAAATCTGGTTACGATGCCAACTGGGGAAAACTAACAGAATTGGCACGAAATTTAGAAACCAGTCCTCTCTATGTTTTCCACTATCTTAACCAGTGGACGAGAGGAAAAGATGCAGATATACCAAGCATGAGCCGTATTAAATTGTACGCTTATGATTTTTATCCTTGCTTCGATCCTTATGTTCAGTTTAATTCCAATACGGAGGAACTCACGATGACCGAAACATCGCCTTTAAATCATCCCAAAAAACTAACCGATCTGTATCGCATATTTTATCGTGCAAATCGGCGATATAATCCTAAAGCGAATGCTGTTCTTAAACCCATTGATATTGCCTCTGAAACTATTCTCAAAGCAGAATCGTGCGTTTTTCAAGGTGAAACTTTAGTCGCTGTTGTCGCCGCAGAAGTTTGTAAATTAATGGATCGCGTTCATTCTTCTACCGCAGAAGGTCGTTGGCAAATTAAAGAACGAGAACAAGAAAGACAAGCTGTTTTAGAATTTGCTCGTTATTTTGTTGTCAATGTTTTTGAAGGCGCATTTAAAGGCGATCGCGCTCGTTTGGCAGGTCGTCAAATCAATCTCATTCGCAATACTTGTGAATTTCTTTATCGCTTAGAACAAGATGCAGAAAATCGACAAAATAGTGCAAATAATGAGCCTTCTGAAACACCAGAGGATTCATAAAATCAATTTTCATTAAGGAGGTATTGACAATTATGAATGTTCTCGATCGCGATCACGCTTATACATTCAGTAAAATCTTTGACTTGAAAATTAAACCTCAAGATTTAGCTGGTGATTTTGGTTATTCTTTTCAAAGACAGTGGTTGAAACTTCCTCAATATCAAGGTGAATTAGATCGCCTCGAACAACTGAGAGCAAGAATTGAAGAAATTCTTCCTTATATCGATCTGACGAATGAAGCAACTTGCCGAGAAATGCTCATTTCACCTGTTGTTTTAGAATTGATTCACTACACCAAATCTGAAGTGAGTATCGAATATTCGATTAAAGTCACCGAGCAACTGCAAGGGTCTTTTAATTATCTTCTCGAAACCCATCATAATCTCGTTGTCATTGAAGCAAAGCAGGAAGATTTAACTAACAGTTTTACCCAACTGATGGCTGAACTTATTGCTTTAGCGCAATGGCGAGAAGAGAGCCAACAAACTCAGTTTATTGGTGCTGTAACGACGGGTAAAATTTGGGAATTCGGTCGGCTCAATCGCGAGAAAAAACACATCGATCGCGGCTTGGAAAGTTATCGCGTCCCTGAAGATGTTGAGTCGGTTCTTCGTATTCTCGTACAGGCTCTCATCGTTTAATTGGTTGAGGTTTCGGGCATTTTTTTGCATTGCTACAAAACGATTTTCTAAATTAGGAGAAAACTCATGACATTCTTAAAAACTCTCGATTCTAAATTCTTTCACACGGAAATTCCTTACAAACCAATGGGAAAATACGTTCATTTTCTGACAGTGCGCGTGACAGAATCTTATCCTCTTTTTCAAACGGATAGCGAACTGAATAAAGCTCGAGTTCGTGCAGGAATTGAAGATAAAACAACCATTAGCCGCTTGTCGATGTTTAAACGCAAACAATCAACTCCGGAACGTTTAGTTGGTCGGGAATTGTTACGCAAATACGATCTAGTTAAACCCGATGAGTGCGAATATAATGTCGCTTTTGGGATGAATAATCCCGATTGTATTATCTATGGATTTGCGATCGGCGATTCGGGATCGGAAAAGTCGAAAGTTGTCGTAGATACTGCTTTTTCTATTACCTCTTTTGATGAGTCCCATGAGGCATTTACTCTCAATGCACCTTATGAAAATGGCACGATGTCATCGAAAGGAGAAAAAGGAAGTAAACCCGGTGAAGTGACTAGCCGGATTAATCAACAAGATCACATTCGTCCACAAGTTTTCTTTCCCAGCATTGTCACGCTGAAAGACCCAACCGAAGCTAGTTTTCTGTATGTTTTTAATAACATCTTGCGAACGCGGCATTATGGAGCGCAAACAACTCGCACGGGACGAGTCCGAAATGAGTTAATTGGCATCGTTTTTGCGGATGGTGAAATTATTAGCAATTTGCGCTGGACTCAGGCAATTTACGATCGCATCTCCCCAGAATTTTTACAATCAATCGATCCTCTCGAAGAAGGTTTGGTCATGGAGAAAGCAAAAGAAGCTATTCAAGCATTGATGGCAGAAGAATTTATCGTACATACCGATTTAATTGGTGAATCTTTCGATTCGGTTTTGGCAGAAGTTAAGTCTCTAACTTCGACAGAGGAGGGAATTTGTGCGATGTTAAAACAAGCCGATGATGAAGCAAAAGTTTACTTCAAAGCACATATCGAGAAGCCTAAAAAAGGAGAGAAGAAAGCAAAGACAACAGCTAAAGCCTAATTTTAGGTAGGATGGGTTACGGCTGTCGCCTAACCCATCCTACAGGATCGATTGTATGTAATGTATGTTGAGCTATGACTTACCTTTATCGCTGTCAAATCGAACTTCACGATAGTCTTTATTTTGCGACTCGCGAAATTGGCAGACTCTATGAAACTGAACCAATTTTGCATAATTATGCGCTATGTTATGCGCTAGGATTGGTAGACAGCCCAATCTATGAAACAACGGTTTCTGAAGAGCATTCTTATCGCTATTTTTGCGATCGCCAAGTTCCTCAATATGCAGAACATCTGACTGTTCTCAATGAAAAGGGAATTTATGTAACCCCTGCACGAGCGATCGCTTATGCAACGGTTTTGCATACATGGAAATATGCAGACAATCGCTATCACGTCGAAATGAAAAAAACGCAGAAGAATATTCCTAGTTTTGGCCGCGCCAAAGAAATCGCGCCCGAAAGTATTTTTGAGTGTTTTATTCTTTCAGAGCGATCGCTTTTAAAAACCGAACTCATTCCCAGTCACAGGAATCAATGGCGATGGAAAATTCCCAAGTGGATTCGACTGGGAAAATGGATGAGTAAAGCAGAGATTAACATCAAACAACTGAGCAAAATTAAACAGAAGAATGGAGATTTTATATTTCCCCATCCTCTCAACCCACTTGATGTCATGTTTACTTATCGAGTAACAAGTTATGACGTTATCAATATGCCCCCAGTTAGTTTAATTCGCAACGTTCATTTGCAAGGAGAACATTTCACCTGCGAAGAAATTCAGGGTTTAAAAATTCCCGCTCGAATGACGTATCGATTTAACTAATACTCATTATCATGCCGCATAGTCTTGTCCTCAATCTCGTTCCCCAAACTCCCATTTACCCCCATTTTCTCACGGGTCGCCATTATCACGCCCTGTTTTTAACACTGGTTTCCGCCGTCGATCGCTATCTCGGCGATCGCCTGCACCAAGAGCAAACGAATAAATCCTTTACCCTCAGTCCCTTGCAAGTGACCCATGCACGACCCAAAACTAAAAAAGCATGGATGCAAAAATTGCAATGGCAGCATTCTAGGGCGATCGCACCCGGAACGCCCTGCTGGTGGCGAATTTCTCTATTAGATGATACTCTTTTTAGTCAGCTTACTTCTCTCTGGCTGCAACTCGACCGACAGAAACCTTGGCAATTGGGGTCTACCGACTTATATCTCACCAGTATCCTCGGTACATCCCAGCCCACACAACCTTGGGCGCAGGCAACTTCTTACCTGCAACTTTACGAAAGCGCCTCAGATAAAGACCGGGAATTTTCCTTTCACTTTGCCACCCCAACCGCATTTCGCCAAGGTCGCCAAGATACGGCAATGCCAGAAGCCGATCGCATTTTTCAAAGCCTGTTGCGACGATGGAACGAACACAGCCTCATCCCCTTTGACAATCTGACTTTCGAGGATGTGTTCCCCAGTTCCTTCAACATTGGCACTGAATGCGTTGCAGACTCCCGCAGCAAATTCGTCGGCTGTACGGGAAAGGTAACTTATTGCGTCTTCGGTAATATCGCCTCGGAACGCATCAAACAACTCAATACCCTCGCCGATTTCGCCCTCTATTGCGGTATTGGGCGCAAGACGACAATGGGTATGGGCATGGTACGGAGGCTCGAAAACTCAAACCAAAAACGAACAACACCATGCAAGAATTGATTCCTATCGCCACGCTCAATCAGTACGGCTACTGTCCCCATCGCTTTTGGCGAATATTCTGCGCGGGAGAATTTGTCGATAACGAATATACCCTCGAAGGCACGCAACTACACGATCGCGTTCATCAACCCGATGTAGAATCTCGTGGTGAATTCGTGCAAATTCGCGGTGTTTGGCTCAAATCAGAGCGCTACGGCTTGGTGGGCAAATCCGATCTCATCGAAAAGGAAGGCGATCGCATCTATCCGGTGGAATACAAGCGCGGGCGTAAAGCCGACTGGAACAATGATGCCCTGCAAGTCTGCGCTCAAGCCCTCTGTTTGGAAGAAATGACGGGGAATTCAATCGCGACAGGCTATATTTACTACGCCCAAACCTGCCAGCGCCAACGAGTCAATATTGATGAAACATTGCGAGGGGAAACGATGGCAACGATCGAAGCGATCGCCCAACTCATCCACAGTGGCGAAATGCCTCAACCCATTTATAGCAAGCGCTGTCGGGGATGCAGTCTCTATTCGCGCTGTCTTCCCCAAGCTGTTAAAAAAGTTAAAATCTATCGAGAGGAGTAAACAATGGGAACGATTTACATTACCCAAGAAGATGCTTTTGTGGGCAAAACCGATGAGAGGCTAACGGTCAAGGCCGAAAAAAAGAAAGTCCTTGACGTGCCTTTTATTAAGATTGAAGGTGTTGTGGCCTTGGGGCGCACGACGGTTTCTCCCGCCGTTGTCATGGAATTGCTCGATCGCAATATTCCCCTCAGTTTTATGAGAGCAACGGGGAAATATTTAGGGCGATTGCAACCGGAGATGACCAAAAATATTTTTGTCAGAAAAGCACAGTGGGGAGCGATCGGAGAGACCGATTTAGCGATCGGTGCGGTTCGCGGTTTCGTGCGGGGTAAGCTGAAAAATTATCGCACGGTGCTGACGGCGGCGCGGCGAAAATTTGACGATATTGCTGTGGATGATGGCATCCAACAATTAAAACAAGCGATCGCGGCGTTGGATAAAATCGATGCGATCGACAAATTGCGCGGCCATGAAGGTGCGGGCAGTGCCGCTTATTTCGGGTGTTTCAACGAATTAATTCGCGTTCCTCATTTTAATTTCAAGAAGCGCCGTCGCCGTCCCCCCACCGATCCCGTCAACTCTCTGTTGAGCTTGGGATATTCTCTCTTGCGCCACGACATCCAAAGCGCCGTCAATATTGTTGGTTTCGATCCTTACTTAGGTTATTTGCATTTGGAACACTATGGACGACCTTCTCTCGCCTTGGATTTAATGGAAGAATTCCGTCCTTTGGTAGTCGATTCCGTCGTTTTAGCTGCCATTAATTTACGCCAGTTAATGCCAGAGCATTTCGAAACGGAACCATTGAGTCATGCTGTTTCCCTGACGCGAGAGGGATTGCAGATTTTTTTGCGGCTCTACGAACAAAAAAAACAAAGTAAATTCAAGCATCCTGTCTTCAAGCGCCAGTGTACTTATCGGGATGCCTTTGAAATCCAAGCTCGGCTGCTGGCAAAGTATCTCATGGGAGAAACAGATAAGTATCCTCCCTTGCTTTTGTATTAAAGAGGTCAGAATGTTTGTGATAGTTTGCTACGATATTTCAGACAATAAGCGCCGCACGAAGATCCACAGTATTCTCAAGTCTTATGGGCAGTGGGTGCAGTATAGCGTATTTGAGTGCGATTTGACGAAAGTGCAGTATACCAAGTTGCGCGATCGTTTGAGCAAGCATCTGAAGTTGGAGGAAGACTGCATCCGTTTCTATTTTCTCTGCGGTTGCTGTCAGGGTAAGGTAGAGCGAATTGGTGGCGATCCACCGTTGGATTCGACGATGTTCTTTGTTTGATTTTCCGTATACCGGGGGGTCTCATTTTGGACTTCCCATTTTAAGAGGGGTCAAGTTCTCGACTGGTCTGGGTTTGACCCCTTTTTTGCGTTTGAGGGGGTAGACGGAAATGCTGTATGCTCTATCTGGTCTGGGTTTGCGGGATTTTTTTTCACAAAGGGTCTTGCGGGGCGATCGCTGAAATGCTATATTGCCTCTCGGTAGACGGAACTGAACCTTGAAAACTAAATATATCAAGGGCTTCAACTCCGGGTGGTTTCAATTACCATTAATCCCTATGAGGGATTGAAACATAGGCCTATTGAGATTCGTGCAGATTGGCAAGTCCTGTTTCAATTACCATTAATCCCTATGAGGGATTGAAACCTTTTTCATATCTCATAATAATAGGCTTGAAGTAGGTTTCAATTACCATTAATCCCTATGAGGGATTGAAACTTTTGTTACTTTAGGATTAGTTTATTATTATTTCGTTTCAATTACCATTAATCCCTATGAGGGATTGAAACCTACACGTGCATCAATCATCTTTTGAATTTCAGTTTCAATTACCATTAATCCCTATGAGGGATTGAAACAATAGTGGTGGAGCAGTGTGGAAAGGCTGGTTCGGTTTCAATTACCATTAATCCCTATGAGGGATTGAAACTTACCCTTAAAAAGCGGGTACTAGAAGACGGGTTTCAATTACCATTAATCCCTATGAGGGATTGAAACTGAACAATATATCAGAACTACCATTATATGAGCAGTTTCAATTACCATTAATCCCTATGAGGGATTGAAACGGCTGTACAGACGATATTGAAGACGCAGACACCGTTTCAATTACCATTAATCCCTATGAGGGATTGAAACGTATCTACAACATGAAAACACAGATCTTGCATGAGTTTCAATTACCATTAATCCCTATGAGGGATTGAAACATTCTCGCTTTGGAGCTTCTGCCAATGCTCGATCGCGTTTCAATTACCATTAATCCCTATGAGGGATTGAAACATCGCAGAATATTGCTTATCCTTATCCATGATAGCTAACGTTTCAATTACCATTAATCCCTATGAGGGATTGAAACTTTACATTTGTACCTCCTCCTTCCTTTATAGCTTCGTTTCAATTACCATTAATCCCTATGAGGGATTGAAACATGTTGGCTTTTGATTGTTAGATTTTTTTGTACCGTTTCAATTACCATTAATCCCTATGAGGGATTGAAACGTAAGAGATTTGATTAAGTACCCAATCTCTGTTGTTTCAATTACCATTAATCCCTATGAGGGATTGAAACTAGACTCTGTTTATTCTGATGAACCTGTAGATCAAAGTGTTTCAATTACCATTAATCCCTATGAGGGATTGAAACTTTTCCATTCACAAGATTGATTAAATGTACGGAAAGTTTCAATTACCATTAATCCCTATGAGGGATTGAAACCAGATCCTTAAAGCAATGGATAAGATTAATGATTAAGTTTCAATTACCATTAATCCCTATGAGGGATTGAAACCTTCTAACCAAGGATTGTGAGCTTTTACTTTCAGTTTCAATTACCATTAATCCCTATGAGGGATTGAAACTTTGTAGCCTTTATAAGTATCTGTAAACCACTTTAGAGTTTCAATTACCATTAATCCCTATGAGGGATTGAAACGAAGTAATCATCACTTCAAAATGGAGATCGTTGAGTTTCAATTACCATTAATCCCTATGAGGGATTGAAACAAGAAAATAAACTGTATCAGAGAATGACTTAAAAGTTTCAATTACCATTAATCCCTATGAGGGATTGAAACGGTTTATGGAATGGCACGGGCAACGGTGGCTTGGTTTCAATTACCATTAATCCCTATGAGGGATTGAAACATTAAGTTTGGCGAGATCGTTTGGAGTAATGAGGGTCAAGTTTCAATTACCATTAATCCCTATGAGGGATTGAAACTCTAAACCTTTATTAAAACTAAGTATTTATACTTATACTACAGTTTCAATTACCATTAATCCCTATGAGGGATTGAAACATTGTGCAATCTTATATAGATATCCTGCGATCTGGTTTCAATTACCATTAATCCCTATGAGGGATTGAAACTAAAAAATAGTATCATCATTAAAAGGACATAGTTCACGTTTCAATTACCATTAATCCCTATGAGGGATTGAAACAACTTTCTTCTTGAAGCTGAAGCTAAGACTCCTAAAAGTTTCAATTACCATTAATCCCTATGAGGGATTGAAACTCTCAGTGTTCCTTGCATCATAAACAGAGTATTGGTTTCAATTACCATTAATCCCTATGAGGGATTGAAACCCAAGATAGGGAGCTATTTGATGCTGGCTTGAGTTGTTTCAATTACCATTAATCCCTATGAGGGATTGAAACAAAAAGATACAATAACACTTAGTGTGAATGCTGGCGAGTTTCAATTACCATTAATCCCTATGAGGGATTGAAACTTTTGAAGTACCTAGAAAAAATGCACCGACAATGGTTTCAATTACCATTAATCCCTATGAGGGATTGAAACGGTAAATTTTGAAAGATATCAAGAGGAAATTTTTGGTTTCAATTACCATTAATCCCTATGAGGGATTGAAACTGAGCCGGGGCTTTTAGGAAAACTCTTCATTACTGTTTCAATTACCATTAATCCCTATGAGGGATTGAAACGGCGTTTCTTTTGCATTAGGAACTACCGATCCTTGTTTCAATTACCATTAATCCCTATGAGGGATTGAAACTTCATGAACCTGCTAATTTCATGATAATAATCGGTTTCAATTACCATTAATCCCTATGAGGGATTGAAACCTCAAACTCAAGGAACTAGAAGCCTATAAGGAGAGTTTCAATTACCATTAATCCCTATGAGGGATTGAAACGTGGCTGTCTCCTCTCGGCGGTGGGTGGTTCTCCTCGGGTTTCAATTACCATTAATCCCTATGAGGGATTGAAACGGATGCTGACTATCAATCCTTAATAAACTTCCTAGTTTCAATTACCATTAATCCCTATGAGGGATTGAAACGCCAAAAATCTATTTGTCCCTCCCGTGAAAGGAAAGTGTTTCAATTACCATTAATCCCTATGAGGGATTGAAACCAGACAGGAAATGCGGGAAAACTGGGAAGATTTGTTTCAATTACCATTAATCCCTATGAGGGATTGAAACTTCAACCTCAACGCCAGTGGGTGGTTGCCCCAAAAGTTTCAATTACCATTAATCCCTATGAGGGATTGAAACCAAAAAAACATGAATATCCGGAGAAATCCGGAAAAAGGTTTCAATTACCATTAATCCCTATGAGGGATTGAAATGCGAACAAAGAAGCAATCGCGATGCACAGGAATCTGCTTTCAGTTTCAATTACCATTAATCCCTATGAGGGATTGAAACCTTGTTGGCAAGGTAATAGCCGCAGCCGTGTCGTAAGTTTCAATTACCATTAATCCCTATGAGGGATTGAAACTTTGTAGCTTGATTTGCTTGCGTTCCAAAAGATTGAGATTTTAATACAACACCGGCGGTAATTCTGTCGGAGGCGGTGCATTGCGATCGCTTGGCACCGGTGGCGACGCATCGGGAGGAGTCGGTAAAGGCGGTGCTTCCTCAACTGGAGGCGCAGTGGGAGCAGTCGGGGCATCCGGCGCACCGGGAGGTGCAGCAGGCGGGGCATCAGCAGGCGCACCAGGAGGCGCAGCAGGCGCACCCGCTCCAGCCCCAGCCTCAGCCCCTTCTCGCACAAAAGTATCGATCGCCACAGAGCGCGTCACCGATTTGCCGCTACTATCCGATGCAACAAGGGTTAACGTTGTCGTCCCAGGCTCCTGCGCCAAAGGAAACGCGATCGTCCCCTCTGGGTCAACCGTACCCGGCGAAGGTTGCAATTCTACCCCTAAACCTTCTCCACCTTTCACCTTCCAAGCCAACGTAAGTAAAATCGGTTCGGCTTTTAGTTCGACAACATATTTCGGCAGGGCTTCCGCCCCATTAATAGTAAACTCGAGGATCTCAATCGGAATGAGGACGGGTTCGACCTTAATCGGATCTGTTTTCACCGGTTCTAACGGCTCAGCATTGGCACTGCGAGGAATAGAAGTTAATTCAAAAATATAAGTTCCGGTTTGTATCGCTCCCGTAACCACATCGCGACAGGATAATTCAAACTCTTGAATTTGACAAACACCCTGCAATTCTGGGGGTAAGCCCTCACTAAAATCATAAATTTTCAAAGGATTATTGACAATACCCTCCGTATCTCGCGCCACCAATCTCAATTCTTGTAGTTGTTGAATATTGGTTACTTTCCAATTGAGGAGAATGCCTTGCTTAACTTGACGTTCTGTATCAGCAGGAGCGGGATTGCGAGGAGAGGGGGAGGGAGTTGGGGTTTTTTGCTCCGTTTGAGTATTAATGGCAGGAAGACTAAAATTATTGTTTTGTTTGTCCTGCTCTGTCGCCTTCTCTCCATTGCCAGTTGTCGATTGCCCGCTTGCACTCGCTGAAGTTGCAGTGCTTCCTGTTGCCTCCTCTACGTTCCCTACGATATAAGTTGGCTGAGTCGAGGTCAATTCAACCACACGCGGCTCGGGAATGGGAAACATGCGAATAATATTGGTGTCCAATGAAACCGGACTGTTGCGAGTGCGAAAAATGCGAGCAAGCAATCCCCGACGGCGTTGCGGAATCGGGGTTGCGGTCAAAGTAAAAATATAGTCTCCAGCTTGCCGTCCGTCGGTTGGCACGTTAATACAAATTAATAAATCTTCAATCGTACAAAAGTCTTCTAAGGCTTCGGGAATGCCTTGAGTCAGGTCGTAGATAACAGCACGACTAATCACGCCCCCCTCGGGAGAAAGCCCCTGTACTTTCAGGGTTTGCAAGCGATTGGGATTGGCAATTTGCCAGTTGAGGCGGACGACATCGCCGTTTTCTTCACTATAAAAGCTGCTTTGAGGGGAAAAGTCGGCAATTTCGGGAGGGGCGGGAGGACGGGGAAATAAGAGCCAGACGAGGAAAACAAAGCCTCCTAAACTCAGCAAACTGGCTAAGAATACGAGTAAAAATTGCCACCAAGGGCGGCCTTCAATAATGACAATCCCCGGAAAGCGATCGCTAATCAGGGGCAATTCGTCTATATCTGCAATCTCGACGGCAAAGTCAACGGTTTGCGGGTAAAACGATCGCTTCCACAGTTGCGTCACTTCGACTTCAATACTGGTCGCTGCCGATCCCGTGGGAGCGAGCTTGAGTTGTTCGGGTTCGACGGTGAAAATATGACGTTTCTCGTCTTCAACTCCCGTCACCTTGACCTTCACTTCGCGATCGGTGTTACCGCTATTGTGAAGAAATAAAGTATAGAGTCCGGGTTGTTTTTTGATTTTACCGATAATTGTAGCGAGTTCGGCAGTGAGGAGATAAACCGGCAGAACTTGAATATAAATAACGTCGAGGAGAATGAGGTCGGGGTTATTGGCAGACTTCAGAGAAATAGTGGGGGTATAAACGCCGGCTCTCGTATTGGCGGGGGGGGTAATGACCAAACGAATTGTCCCGCGATCGCCGGGGTTGAGTTCCAAACGTTGTTCGGCAATGAGTAATCCCCCAGCAGAAAAGCGATCTTCATAAATAATTTTGTACCATTCTTTTTCCAGATCGGGACAGAGGAGACGAAAGCGATCGACGCGATCGGAGCGATTATCCACTGCAACCATCACTTCAAAGGACTGTTCCTGTTGGAGAGGGATAGGACTATCTGAAGTTGTGGGAGGGGAGAGAATGAAAGTGGGATCGCTAGAGACCCGTGATTCCTGCACGTAGGGAAGAACCTGCATTCTGCGATTGAGGAGAATGGGGGTCTCTTCGGGATAATGTTGGGGAGCATCGATAACGAGAACGTATTCATAGTTACCGGGGGGGGTTTCGATGGGAATGTCAAATTTAAAAACAACTTCGCTACTCTGACCTTGACCTAAAGCCAATCGCTGTTCTGGCAAGACACACCATTCTCGAACGGGTCCGGAAGTTTCATCGATTAAGACATTGATCGAAGGGCTTTTATCTGCATCATTGACGATCGTAACGCTAAGTTCGCAGGTTTCTCCAGCCGTAACAGAGATATCTCCCAAGGGGTTGAGAATTATCCCGAACGGTCCGCCAATGGTGTTCGAGTGTTGTCTTCTTTCTAGAGGTGCTTGGGGATCGACCATTTTTGTTGTTGGTTGTTAGTTGTTAGTTATTAGTTGTTGGTTATTGGTTATTGGTGACTGATAACTGGTGACTGGTGACTGGTGACTGGTGACTGGTGACTGGTGACTGGTGA
>NZ_JCAMRX010000020.1:0-101336 GCF_059821285.1 Spirulina sp. LEGE 11439 | reverse complement strand
ACCAGTCACCAGTCACCAGTCACCAGTCACCAGTCACCAGTCACCAGTCACCAATTACCAGTCACCAGTTATCAATAACTAATAACAAAAATGATCGTGACAGTTAAATTCTTTGCGGCTTATCAAGAGGCTTATCAGTGTGCCGAAATGTGTTGGGAGTTTCCCGATAATACGCCTGTTTCCGCCGTGTTGGAAAAAGCGATCGCACAGCACCCTCACTTAGAACGATGGCGAGAAGTTACTCGTTTCGGTGTTAATCTTAATTTTGTCGAGAGCAGTACTCTTTTAAAAGACAAAGATGAAGTAGTTCTAATCCCTCCCGTTAGCGGCGGCATCTCCACAAAACGATAAACAATTATCAATGAAGGAACGGGAAATCAGTTAAAGAGGTTAAACTATCAGAATGAGTAACCTTGATTTAAGGGATTTTGCATTTCTCAAGGCTTATCGCGGGATTTTCGGAACGAAACGATGAACGAAAATACAAGCTATCAAATTCTTTTAGTAGAAGATAATCTTGTCGATACGAGATTATTAAAAATTTTACTGTTAAATATTCCGAACTTTGCAATTGAACTCACCTGCGTTAAAACTTTAGCCAAAGCGATCGCCTCCCTCAAAGATATTCGCTTCGATGCAATCCTGCTCGATCTCTTTCTTCCAGACAGTCGGGGTTTAGAAACATTAACGCACCTCAAGCAAGAAAGTCTTGCTTGTCGTCCTAACTCCTCAGAGACCATGCGATCGCTACAATGGCAAACCTTACCGCCGATCGTGGTTCTGACGGGATTGGAAGACGAAGAAATTGCCATGAAAGCGATTCAAGTGGGAGCGCAAGATTATTTACTGAAAGGGGAACTCAGCAGCCGTTTATTAATTCGCACGTTACACTATTCTATCGAACGCAGTAAAATTGAGGAATTGCTCCGGCAAGCTTCAGAAGAACTCGATGCAGAATTGAATCGACGAACCGCCAATTTGCAGAGTACCCTAGGGGAGCTAGAAACAGAAGTTGCTCGCCGCCAACAAGCCGAAATACAATTGCGTCAAGAGCGAGAAAATTTAGAAGTATTAGTGCGGAAAAGAACCGCAGAATTAGAAGCCAAAAACGCAGAACTCCATCAAGAGATCGCTCGCCGGCAACAATCGCAAGAAGATTTAAAAGAGAGCGAAGCCCGCTATCGTTCTGTTATTGAGAGCAGTAAAGAAATTATCTTTCAAACCGATCGCGAAGGCAATTGGCTTTTTCTCAACCCAGCGTGGCAGGATATTCTCGGTTACAAACTCCCAGAAACCCTCGGGAGAAATGCTTTTGAGTTCATCCATCCCGGCGATCGCTCAAGAGCGATCGCGGAGTTTGAGGCGCTGATAAACGGTCATAGTTCCGCCAGTCATTGCCAAATGAAATGGATGCACGTGGATGGTAGCATTCGCTGGTTAGAAGTGTTTGCCAATGTACAGGTGACGGCAGCAGGAGAGATATCGGGAGTATCGGGGATTGTTCGCGATGTCAGCGATCGCAAACAATCAGAAGAACAACTCAAACTGTATCGGGAAATTGTTGCCAATGCCAACGATGCGATCGCCATTATCGATCCTTCCGGTTACTATCTCGAACAAAATCGCGCCCATGCTGATTTAGTTGGCTATACGAATGAGGAATTAGAGAAGGAAACCCCTAGCATTCATCTTGGCAATGAAGTTTTTGGCGCGATCGCGGGAGAACTGGCCGCAACAGGCATTTATCGCGGAGAGGTTGCCTCTCGGGCCAAAAGCGGAGAAAGCTACGATCTCGATATTTCGGCTTTTACCATCCGAGATGAAAGCGGCGAACCCACCTGTTATGTGGGAATTAAGCGAGATATCAGCGATCGCAAGCGTATCGAACGGGAATTGCGTTTTACACAATTTGCCGTAGATAATGCCGCCGAAATTATTATTTGGATCGACGATCGCGGGCAATTCGTGCGGGTGAATGAAGCCGCTTGCACGATTAGTCGTTATTCTCAAGAGGAACTGCTCGATTTAAGTATTTTTGCTCTCGATCCCAATTTTTCTCAACCCCATTGGCTGGACTTCTGGGAACAGGCTCAGCAACAGCGATCGCTGACACTCGAATCAGTTTTGCAAACCCAAGACGGTGATTTTATTCCCGTTGAAATTCTTGCCAATACCATCGAATTTGACGGACAAGCCTATATTTGCGCTTTTATTCGGGATATTCGCGATCGCATTTCCACGCAACTCGCCCTCCAAGACAGCGAAGAACGCTTTCGCCATACTTTCGAACAAGCAGCAGTGGGCATCGCTCAAATATACCCCAATGGCAAATTTGCTCGGGTTAACCAAAAACTCTGTCAGATTTTGGGCTACAGTCCCGAGGAATTATTGCAATTAAACTTCCGCGAAATTACTCACCCCGAGGATGCCGAAATTAGTATCGAACGCGTTAACCAGTTATTGCGACGCGAGAGAGACACCTATTCCCTCGAAAAACGCTACATCCGAAAAGATGGCTCCCCGGTTTGGACGCATCTTACGGTTTCCTTGGTTTGGACAATTGAAGGAAACCCCAAACATTTTGTCAGTATTTTTCAAGATATTAGCGATCGCAAAGCCGCCGAAGCCCAATTACAAGCCACTACTGCCGCTAAACAAGAAGTCCAAGCAGAATTAGATCGCATCATGGCCTCATTGGAAGATATTGTCTGGTCTTTTGACGCAAAAAGCTGGCAATTGACTTATATTAATGCTGCCGTGGAAAAGATTTTCGGGCGCAAAGGAGAAGAATTTATTGCCGACTCCAACTTGTGGATCGAGTCTACGCATCCCGACGATCGCCAACGGGTGCAAGACGAAACGCAGATATTGCTCGCAGTGGGCGATCGCCAACTCGAATATCGCATTCTTTGCCCCGATGGAACGATACGCTGGATTTCCTATCACGGGCGAGTCACTTATGATGAAACCGGACAGCCCTTGCGGATTGATGGCATTACCAGCAATATTACCGCACGCAAGAAAATTGAAGAAACCCTCAAGCGCGAACGTGCCTTCCTGCGTTGTTTGATCGATTCCATTCCCGATTACATTTTTTATAAAGACTGCGATGGCGTTTATTTAGGATGCAATCTAGCGTTTGCTGAGTTGTTGGGACATTCCGAAGCCGAAATCGTCGATCGCACGGACTTCGAACTATTTGAGTCTCGGGAATTAGCTTTAGCCGTGAGAGAACGCGATCGCCAAGTTCTCGAAACCGAATGTTCCCAAGGCCATGAAGAATGGGCAACCTATCCCGATGGCACGCGCATTCCTATCGATACCCTGAAAACCCCTTTTATCGGGGCAGACGGAGAATTGTTGGGGATTATCGGCATCAGTCGGGATATTAGCGATCGCAAAACCGCCGAAGCCACCCTCGCTCAGAAAAATGCTGAGTTGCAAGCCATTTTTGAGGCCATTCCCGATCTATTTTTCCGGATGTCTGCCGACGGGATATATTTAGATTATAAATCCTCAAATTTTGCTGACTTATATGTATCCCCCGAGGCATTTTTAGGCAAGAATTTGACGGAAGTTGTCCCAGAAGCGATCGCCGAAAAAATTCAAGCAAGTATCAATCGCGCCCGAGAGGAGAAATCCGTAGTCGCCGTTGAATACACCCTCACGATCGACGATCGCGAAGAATCCTTTGAATGTCGTACCGTACCTTTTTCTGAAGATCAAGCCGTATGTATCATTCGCAAAATTAGCGATCGCAAGCAAGCCGAATTAGAATTGCGCCACAGCGAAGCCAAACAACGCGCCCTGATCGAATCTATTCCCGATTTGCTCATTCGCATGAACGCTAATGGCACGTATCTGGAAATGATTTGCGGGGGACGGGTTGAAGAAATCTTTTATCCAGAACTCAGAGGAGGAGTGGCTAATATTTACGATATTCTTCCCCAAGAGAAGGCAGAGGAACGCATGGGCTATATTGACCGCGCCCTCGCCACTGGAGAAGCGCAAATTTATGAATATCAATTGGTTTTAAACGAGACAATTTTAGAAGAAGAAGCGCGGATCGTCCCTTACAAGGAAGATGAAGTCTTGGTCATGGTTCGGGATATTGGCGATCGCAAACGGGCTGAAGCAGAGTTACGCCAAAGCGAAGCAAGAAATCGCGCTCTGATTCAAGCCATTCCCGATTTACTCTTCCAAGTTAGCGCAGATGGTATTTGCTCGAACATTTTGAGTCAGGGGCAAGTCCCATTATTCAACCCCGAGAAGACCAACCAAAAAGCCAGTGTTTGGGAAATCTTACCCCCTGATGCGGCTCGAGAGCGCATGGATTACATTCACCAAGCCCTCGCTACCGGGCAACCTCAAATCTATGAATATCAACTGGTGAAAGATGAGCAGGTGTGGGATGAAGAAGCGCGAATCGTATCTTGCGGGGAAGATGAGGTATTAATAATGATTCGGGATATTGGCGATCGCAAGCGGGCTGAAGCAGAGTTGCGCCAAAGCGAAGCTAAAAATCGCATCCTCATTCAAGCCATTCCCGATCTTTTGATTCGCATGAGAACCGACGGGACCTATCTGGATGTGATTAGCGGCGGTCAAGTCGAGTTATTTAAACCCGATCTTATGCAAAAGAATGCCAATCTACACGATATTCTTCCCCCCGATCGCGCCCGAGAGTGGATAGAGTATGCAAAGCGATCGCTCAGACTGGGAGAACCTCAAGTTTACGAATACCAACTAAACGAAGGGGCAAAAATTTGGGATGAAGAAGTGCGGATCGTGCCTTGTGGAGAGGATGAAGTCTTGGCCATGGTGCGAGATATTAGCGATCGCAAGCGGGCGGAAATGGAACGCGATCGCTTTTTTACCCAATCCATCGATCTACTTTGCATTGCGGGCTTCGATGGCTTCTTCACACGGCTCAACCCTTCATGGGAAGGAACTTTAGGTTATACCCCAGCAGAACTTATAGCTCGCCCGTTTATCGAATTCGTACACCCAGACGATCGCATTGCGACTCTAGAAGCAGCAGAACAACTTGCGGCAGGCAACAATATTGTTTACTTTGAGAATCGCTATCAATGCAAAGATGGCTCCTATAAGTGGCTGGCATGGAATTCCACCTCATTTCCCCAAGAAGGTATGATCTATGCAGTTGCCCATGATGTCACCGAGCAAAAGCACTACGAAGCCAACCTCGAACGGGAACGCCGACAACTCCAACAAATTGTCAAGAATGCCCCCGTTGCCATGGCCATGTTCGATCGCCAAATGAATTTTCTTGCCCATAGCGATCGCTGGCTGACGGACTACGAACTCCCCGATATGCCCCTCGTGGGTTGGCATTATTACGATATTTTCGCCGATATTCCCGATCGCTGGCGAGAGGCACACCAAAGCGCTCTACAAGGCGAAAAACTCTCTCATCCCGAGGATATCTTCCATCGCGAAGACGGGAAAAAATTTTATTTGCGCTGGGCATTGCATCCTTGGTACGAAAGCGATGGGGCGATCGGCGGGATCGTAATGGTCACGGATCGCATTGATGAATTAGTCCAAGCCCGAGAAGCTGCCCTAGAAGCCGCCCGACTCAAATCTCAATTCCTTGCTAACATGAGCCACGAAATTCGTACCCCTATGAATGGGGTCTTGGGCATGACCGAGTTATTATTAAACACACCTCTCAATCGAAAACAGTTAGATTTTGTCCGAACCCTAAGAAGTAGTGGCGAAAATTTACTGACGATTATCAACGATATTTTAGATTTTTCCAAACTCGAAGCTGGTGAAATGCGTTTAAATCCTCATGGATTCGATCTGAATGACGCGATCGAAGAATTATTAGATTTATTTGCCCCTCAAAGCCGCGCGAAAGGCTTAGAACTGGCTTGCATCATCGAACGAGATGTTCCTCTCTCCCTCAAGGGGGATGCAGCCCGCTTGCGCCAAATCCTCACGAATCTCCTCGGCAATGCTCTCAAATTTACCGAAAGCGGCGAAGTTATATTGACCGTCACCCGTCACCCATCACCCAGCCCTAGCAAGGGAGAAATGAACGACCCTCCCATCTCTGAGGAATTCCCTGACTCAATAGGAAATGAGGGCGAGCAACCCCTTAAACATTACAAATTGCGTTTTTCTATCAAAGATACGGGAATTGGTATTTCTCCCGAGGGGCAAAAGAAACTATTTCGTTCTTTCTCACAGGTAGATGCCTCCAATACTCGCAAGTATGGGGGAACGGGGTTGGGACTGGCGATCTGTAAAGAATTGGTGCAGTTAATGGGCGGTGATATTGGCATGAAGAGTAGCAGCGATCGCGGTTCTACGTTTTGGTTTACTGCCATTTTTGAGTCTTTAACTCCCGAGGAGGAGGAAAATATTCCCCCTCGCAAAAATGCACGAGTTTCGATCGCTGCCCTCGCTGGGAAGAAGTTACTCGTTGTCGATGATAATGCGACTAATCGCAAGGTCGTATGCTTGCAAGCAAAGGCATGGGGAATGGAGGTGGACGAGGCGCAAACCGGAACTATTGCCCTCGCGATCCTGCGCTTGGCTGCAGTGCTGGGCAAACCTTACGATCTCGCACTATTGGATATGCAAATGCCAGAGATGACTGGGGAAATGTTGGCTCGGCAAATTCGCAGCGAAGCCGATATCGCGGCAACGCGATTGATTATGATGACTTCTCTCGATGATGTCGATCTCATGGCTCGGCTGCGGGAAATTGGCTTAGATGGGTATTTTCTGAAACCGATTGTCGCTTCGCGTTTATTAAATGGCTTGCTCGAGGTGGTGGAAAAAGACCCTTCCTCCGCGATCGCGGCCCCTCCTCCGATCGCCTCTCCGAAGGAACGAGAGATTACTCTTTTTGCCGAGTCAGAAATTCCGACCACCGCGATCGCCGGTCAAATTTTGGTGGCGGAAGATACTCCCGTCAATCAAAAAGTAGTGTTAAATCAATTACGACTATTGGGTTATGAGGCAGATTGTGCCAATGATGGGCGCGAGGCATTGGCACAATGGGAACAAGGCAATTACGCCCTGATTTTTATGGATTGTCAAATGCCGGTCATGGATGGCTATCAGGCTACTCAAATCCTGCGGCAGCAAGAAGGAGACGAAGGACATACAATTATTGTCGGTTTGACGGCTTATGCCATGAAAGGCGATCGCGAAAAATGTCTCGAGGCAGGGATGGATGATTATCTGGCTAAACCTGTTTCTAAGGATGATTTAGCAGCAATTTTGAAAAAATGGATTTCTTCAGTTACCCGTCACCAGTTACCAGTCACCCGTCACCCGTCACCCGTCACCCGTCACCAGTTACCAGTCACCAGTCACCAGTTACCAGTCACCCGTCACCAGTTACCAGTCACCAGTCACCCGTCACCAGTCACCAGTGCAAGTGCAACCTATAACCAACAACTCATTGACAAAGAACAATTAGATGCGATTACGGATGGCGATCGCGAATTTCAAGAAGAATTATTGCGATCGTTTATTGATGATGCACGGATAGATTTAGTGCAAGCCAAAGAAGCATTAAAAGAGAGAGATATGCCGAGTCTCGAACGAAAAACACATCGGATTAAAGGGGCAGCAGCGAATTTAGCGATTACAGAATTAGCGCAAGTTTCAGCAACATTAGAACGACAAGCCAGAGAAAATCAATTAGAAAATCCCGATCGCCTTCTCGCAGAAATTGAAAGACTCATTGAAGATGTTCAGCAATACTTAATAGCCAACAACCAACAACCAACCAACTACCAACCACCACCAACCACCAACCAACCACCAACCATCAACCAACCAATCATCGATCGCGAATTTTTACAAAGCATTTCAGGAGGCGATCGCACTTTTGAAGTAGACTTATTGAATTCATTTGCGATCGATATCGAGACAGAATTGCAAGCGGCAAATACTGCATTTTTAGCAGAAAACTATATCGACTTAGTTCAGAGAGGGAATTCTTTTAAAGGGGCAGCAGAGAGTGTTGCAGTCAGGCTTATTCCCGATTTGGCGACTCAATTAGTTGCCAGTGCATCGCAACGGAATCGAGAAGCGATCGCTCTAATTCTCAAGGAAATCGAACAAATTTTAAATCGTGTAAAAATAGAATTAGACTCTTAATTTACCATCAAACGGATGAAAAAAATATTTTCTTCTTTGACGACAAAAGATGCGATCGTATTATTCATTCTCACAATTTTGGGAGAATTGGGCAACTATTATCATTTTCCTCTCTTCTTTGGGGTTGACTTTCTGTTTGGGAGTATTGCTGTTTGGTTGACTTTATTTCTCTATGGTACGGGTTGGGGAATTTTAGTCTCTCTCATTATCAATACCTATACGATTGCCCTCTGGGGACATCCTTATGCTTGGGTTATTTTTGTTGCAGAAACTGCGATCGTGGGCTTCTGCTGGCAGCGATGGGAGCGTAATATTGTCGCCCTCGATCTTTTGTTTTGGCTTTTTATTGGCTGTCCTTTAGGATGGCTATTTTATTCTCAAATTTTACAATTTCCTGCCATTACGGTCTGGTTGATTATTTTCAAACAACCTGTTAATGGTATTTTTAATGCTTTTTTTGCAACTTTAATTCGATCGTATCTTCCTTTACAAAAATGGCTCAAAAAAGAAAGCAAGCACCATACTCTTTCTTTTCAACAAATATTATTTAATTTGTTTTTTGGGTTTATTTTTATACCTGCTTTATTGATTTTTGCGATTGACAGTAGGCATGAAATTCAGAATATTGAATATAAAATTAACGATGAATTTAAGCCGATATTGGTACACTTCTCAGATGATTTAGGGGAAGAAATAAAAGTTAATGCAGCCGGACTCAATGGCGCGATTGATGAATTCATAAAAGCAAGAGAAGAGCCGGCAAATGACTTAAGCCTATTTCTGAGAAAAATCAACAGTATTTTTCCCGCGTTTCTCTATATTGTCGCGATTGACGAACAAGGAAATATTTTCGCTTCATCTCCAAGTAATGATTTAGAAAAAACCGAAAATATCGATCGGATTGCTGAGGATTATTTCCCCTTAACTTTTGATGTTTTAAAAGCCGAAACTTTGGCAGCTTTCGATCCCAATACATCAGCTTTTTATCTCAAAATTAATATCACAAAAGAACGAAAAAATTTAGGTTCTCTTCTCGGTAAAATTTCTTTAACAGAATTTGATGAATGGGAAGAATATCTCGAAGAAATTGACTCTCGCAACTTTGAATTGCGCCTCGCCCTATTCGATCGCCAAGGAAACAAAATTATCGGTAGCCCCGAAACCCAAAATGCCCGGCAACTCAAAGCTGAATTTAATACTGAAGTTTCTCAGACAAATTCAATTGTTCATTGGCTTCCCAAAGATCCAAATTTATCAACTATATTACGCTGGCGACGCTCTTTTTATCGTCAGGAAGTACCGTTTGGATTTGATTTTCCTTGGACGATCGCAATTGAGGCTTTACCGACTTTTTATATCGATCATTTACATTTATTCTACACTTTAGATTTAGCGATCGGTTCTTGTCTTGCCTTTTTTGCTGCTATTTTAGCGCAATTTCTCAGTCAGAAACTCATGTTGCCGATTACCCAACTTGCTGAGAAAACTACGAATTTACCGGAAAAATTGCTCGAGCGAGAAACCTTGATTTGGAAGCGCAGTCCTGTCTGGGAAATTAACACGCTAGTCACTAATTTTCAACAAATGGCAGACACATTGCAAGAACAATTTAGCACATTAAAAGATGTTAATCAAGTCTTAGAAGCAAGAGTCGAAGAACGAACCCGAGAGTTAGAAGTAAAAATTAGCGAACAGAAAGCGATCGCAAAATCTTTACGAGAGAGCGAAAATCGTTTTAAAACGCTATCAGAAGCCTCTCCTCTCGGTATTTTTGAAGCCAATGCCGAAGGGAAAAATATTTATGTTAATCGTCGTTGGTGCGAACTCACGGGGTTAAGTGGAGAAGAAGCTCGAGGCGATGGATGGGTGCGTGCAATTCATCCCGAAGATATCCAACGCGTCTTTCAAGAATGGGAAGAGTCCAATCAAAACGATACGTTTCTCACCTCAGAATATCGTATGGTTAAACCGACAGGAGAAGAGTTTTGGGTATTAGCACAAGCAGGAGCAATCCGAGGAGAAAATAGAGAAATCATCGGCTATGTGGGAGCGATCGCAGATATTTCCGAGCGAAAAACAGCCCAAGAACAATTGCAACGCTATCAAGAACATTTAGAAGATTTAGTCACGGAACGGACAGAACAATTACAAGCAGAAATGCGGCAGCGTCAGCGCACAGCAGAAGCGTTGAAATATCGTGCCAATCTAGAACAACTGATTACGCAAATATCTAGCCGCTTGATTAATATCAATGCTAGCGAATTGGATGAAGCGATCGTGCAAGCTCTAGAAAAAATCTGTAAATTTACAGGCTGCGATCGCGGTGGCGTTTTTCAATTTTCTCAAGAGGAAACCTACAGTAAAACTCACGAATGGTGCGCCGAAGGGATTTCCCCAACCCTTGAACAGACGCAAAATATTCCCGTAGCGATCGTGCCTTGGTTTATGGAACGGCTCAAACGTTTAGAAACCCTTGATATGACCGTTGCCGATCTGCCTCCAGAGGCGAAAGCAGAACAAGAAATTTTACAAAGATTTACCATTCAATCCTTATTAACGATTCCCATTGCCGGCAGCGATCGCTTATTGGGATTTTTGGCTTTTGATGGAGTCACAGAGGTAAAAATATGGGCGCAAGAAACCATCAATTTATTAAAAGTCGTGGGAGAAATTTTTGCGAATACCCTCATCCGCATACAAGCTGAATCGGAACAATATAAATTGGCCTTACTGGTAGAAAATAGCCAAGATTTTATTAGTGTAGCCGATCTCGACGGTCAAACTTTTTATCTCAATCAAGGAGGATGCAATCTCATCGGATTAGCTAATATTGAGGAGGCTCGCTCCCAAAAAATCCCCGATTATTTCTTTGCCTCAGATTGGGATTTTATCCATAATACTGTCCTGAAAAATACCTTAGAAACTGGGCAATGGACGGGAGAGACAAAATTAAAGCATTTTCAAACTGGGGAGGCGATCGAAGTCGAGATGAATATGTTTCTCATCCGCGATCGCCAAACTAGAAACCCTCTCTATTTTGCTACGGTTCAACGGGATATTACCGAACGAAAACGCTATGAAAGTGCCTTAGAACAAGAACGCCAACAACTACAGCAAATTGTGATTAATGCTCCGGTTGCAATGGCATTATTCGATCGCGAGATGAACTATCTCGCCTACAGTAATAAATGGATAGAAGATTATGGATTGGATCGAGAACATTCTCTCATCGGTCAAAACCATTATGAAATCTTTTCGGATCTAAAAGAAGAATGGAAACAATTTTACGAACGAGGTTTGCAAGGAGAAGTTCTCGCTAATTCCGAAGAATTATGGTCAAGAGCAGATGGCAAAAAAATCTATCTCCGGTGGGCGCTACAACCGTGGTATTTGGGGGAAAATGAAATTGGTGGCATTGTCATTGCTTCTGTGGCGATCGACGAACTGGTGCAAGCCCGAGAAGCTGCTTTGGAAAATGCTCGCCTCAAATCTCAATTCCTCGCCAATATGAGTCACGAAATTCGTACCCCCATGAATGGCGTATTGGGTATGACAGAATTATTGCTAACCACGGATCTGACTGAAGAACAATTAGATTTTGTAAAAACGCTGAGAACCAGTGGCGAGTCTCTTCTTACTTTAATTAACGATATTCTCGATTTTTCCAAACTCGAAGCCGGAGAAATGCGTTTGGATGTACGCGAGTTCGATCTCAAGAAACTACTCGAAGATTTATTGGATTTATTTACCCCACAAATCAATACGAAAGGATTAGAGTTGGGATACTCGGTCGAACCTGACGTTCCTCAATTTCTGGAAGGCGATGCAACCCGCTTGCGTCAGGTTTTAATTAATCTCATTGGCAATGCCATTAAGTTCACCAATACGGGGGATGTATCCGTATCGGTTTCCACCTCTCCCCCTTTTCCCGTTCCTCTGGCAACTTTACCACCGATCGCTTTACGTTTTGCCATCAAGGATACAGGGATCGGGATCGCCCCAGAAGATGGTGCTAAATTGTTTCGCTCTTTTTCTCAGGTCGATGCTTCCACCACTCGCAAATATGGCGGGACGGGGCTGGGTCTAGCGATCTGTAAGCAATTGGTGGAATTGATGGGGGGAGAGATCGGAGTTAATAGTATAACTGGGGAAGGCTCTACGTTTTGGTTTACGGTATTCCTGAAGGCTGGTAGCGGCAAGTTTCTTGAGGATAATATCATTGCTTCCCCGGCTGATTCCAGCCTGCAAGGAAAAACGATTCTTGTCGTTGATGATAATCCCACCAATCGTAAATTTGTGCGTTTAGAGGCGATCGCTTGGGGCATGAGGGTCGAGGAAACTGATAATGGTGTGGCGGCACTCCAACAACTTCGGGAGGCGGCCAAAGCCGATCGCTTGCCCGATGCGGTTCTCATCGATTGGCAAATGCCCCAGATGACGGGAGAAGCTCTCGGGCAATTGATCCGCAGTGAATCGGATTTTAATAAGATTAAATTAATTTTAATGACTTCTGTGGAACGCGGCGATCTGATGAGTCGTTGCGAGGCGATCGGGTTTAATGGATTTTTAACTAAACCCACGGGATCTTCTCGCTTGCATGCTTGTTTGCTGGAGATATTTAATGGCAAACAAGATTTTGAGGTGCGATCGCTGATGTTCCCTCAAGGAAACATTCGTAAGTCTGTCCCTTTAAATCCCGCTAAAATTTTGTTGGTAGAAGATACGCTGGTCAATCAAAAGGTGTTATTAAATCAATTACGCTTGCTGGGCTATCAAGCCAATTGTGTTAATAACGGTCAAGAGGCGTTGGATTATTTAAACCAGCAAGATTGCGATTTGGTGTTTATGGATTGTCAGATGCCCGTATTGGATGGATATCGCGCTACTCGCGCCCTACGAGAGCGAGAAGGAGAATCTCGCCATACTCTCATTATTGGGTTGACGGCTTATGCCATGAAAGGCGATCGCGAGAAATGCCTTGCAGCCGGGATGGATGATTATCTTTCCAAACCTGTTGCCGTCAAAGATTTAGCGGCAATATTGACAAAATGGACTTCTTCCGTTACTCGTGAGAGAATCAACAATAACCCACAACCAACCAACAATAACCCACAACCAATCACTATCGATCGCGAATATCTCGATGAGATTACCGATGGCGATCGCGCCTTTCAACTCGAATTGATACAATCTTTTTTAAGCGATGCAGAAAGCGATCTCGACAAAGCACGGCAAGCTTTTGCCGCTCGGGATGCGATCGCTCTAGAACGTCACGTTCATCGCATTAAAGGCGGTGCAGCTAGTATCGGTGCATCGCAAGTGTTAGCAGTTTCCAGACAGTTAGAGGATTTCGCGAGGAACAACGAACTTGAATCTGCATCAATCTCGGTGTTATTGTCTCAAGTTGAAAATAGTTTCCTGCAAATCAAAGCATTTTTACAACAGGAAGGGTGTTTTAATGAGTGAAAAATCAAAAAACCAATCCGAAACAAGACTGAAAGAAAGTCTAAACAAATATTAATTAGTGTAGACCTTTGAAGTTCATATTACATCTTGTAATACATTTCAATAAGCTGCTATTAATGTAATAATGGATTTACTTTCCTCGCCTTCTGAGTATTTTGTAATGGGAAACGAGCATGAGAGTTCTTTTAAAATCATGTTGGCATATCCTACTCGAGACTGATGATAAAAATTTTGATTGCTGACGATCACTCGACCACTCGGCTGCTTTTAAAAAGACAGCTTCATCAAGGGGGATACGAAACAGTTGAAGCAACTGATGGAGCAGAAGCGATCGCACTGGCAAAACAAGTTTCTCCTTCTCTGATTCTCTGCGATTGGATGATGCCGGAGTATGATGGTTTGGAAGTATGTCGGACTCTCAAACAAGATCCTCAACTGGCAGCAACTTTTTTTATTTTACTTTCTGCCAAAGGAGAAGTTAGCGATCGCGTCAAAGGATTAGATGCCGGTGCTGATGACTTCCTTACCAAACCTATTGATAAAACCGAGTTACTCGCTCGAGTGCGAGCGGGTTTAAGATTATACGAAGCTCAACAACAACTCAGTACGGCCAATCAAAAACTCAATCATACTTTAAAGGATTTACAAAAGACTCAAATTCAACTCATTCAAGCGGAAAAAATGTCATCTTTGGGTCAATTGGTGGCCGGAGTCGCTCACGAAATCAATAATCCCGTCACCTTTATTCGCGGGAATTTAGACCATGCTAAAAGTTATGCAGAGGAATTACTCGAACTTGCTAGTTTAGCGAGCCATTCTCAAGATACACAATTAGTAGAGGCATCTGAAAATCTTGATTTAGAATTTATGAGTACAGATTTTCCTTCCGTTCTTGAATCTATGAAAAATGGTGCAAAACGCATTCAAGAAATTGTTCATTCTCTACGCAATTTTTCTCGGCTGGATGAAGCCCAACAAAAACAAGTGAATATCCATGAAGGTATCGAGAGTACCTTATCTATTTTAAAAAGTAAATTCACCAATATTGAATTAATTAAAAACTATGGGGATTTACCCGAAATTACTTGTTATCCCGGTCAAATCAATCAAGTTTTTTTTCATATTGTTAATAATGCTATTGATGCCATTACCGCAGACGATCGCAATCTAGGGAAAATAAAAATCAGTACCAATATAATCGCCGAGAATGGCACAATCGCGATTAAATTTTCTGATAATGGGATAGGAATTAAAGCCAATATATTACCGAAAATTTTTGAACCCTTTTTTACGACAAAAGCGATCGGATCGGGAAAAGGTTTGGGATTGAGTACCAGCTACTCAATTATTGTCGAACAGCACGGAGGAAACCTAGAATGCGTTTCTAAAGTGGGTGAAGGTAGCGATTTTATCATTATTCTTCCGATTGGCATTGCTCCGACTTGAATCGGTTATTAGCAAACATGAAGAATCTAGCGATCGCTAGAAATGCAGAAATTTCTGACTTAAAATGTTAAAGCTAACTCTGCCAAGAGTGCTGCAAGGGTTGCGCTCAAAGTAACCCAAAGAACTTCTCGATCTTCCTGTTGCATTTTGTCCTCCTTCTGGGTTCAGGTGAGTTATTGCCGATGATAGTAAATAAATTTAAACGATAAATTAAGATTTTCTGTCTATCAGAGGAGGGATTTCCGGATTAACAGTAAACTCTATAAGGAAAAACAATTGGCATGATAATTGCAATCTATTTGCCGTAAACTTAATTCAGTCGAGAGGAACCAAGAAAATGAAAATGAGCGAAAAAATTATTAATGGGTTAGAGCGAATCTTAGTGATTGATGTTTTTGTCGTCTTGCTGGGTTTTTTGTGGTTTGCGATCGCGATCGTCGGACGGTCTGCGGGAATTCCTTTGGGCTGGGAAATTTGGTACAAACTATGGTATCCGGTTTTTAATCCCGCCATCGGAATTTTGTTTTTGGGTGCCTTGTTAACTTGGTTAATCAAGAAGATTTCCCAACGTTTTCAATCTGAATAAGGAAGAATTATTTTCCCACTTTGTCTCGTAATTCGGTAAAATATCAATCTACCCTGAAATGCTTCTGCAAAGATTGCGCGATTTTCAGATCGATCAAGACAAACAACAAAGATGAGTGAAGTTAAAACTATCTCCGGTCGAGGTATTCCTCTGAAAGGCAACGATATCGATACCGATCGCATTATTCCCGCCCGTTTTTTACGCTGCGTGACTTTTGACGGCCTCGGAGAACAAGTATTTGCCGACGATCGCCAACAAACCAACGGAGAACATCCGTTCGATCTACCTCAATATCAAGGGGCTAATGTTCTGGTTGCGAATGGGAATTTCGGTTGCGGCTCCTCTCGAGAACACGCTCCACAAGCTCTACTGCGTTGGGGAATAAATGCGATCGTGGGAGAAAGTTTTGCTGAAATTTTCTTGGGTAACTGCGTCGCTTTAGGCATTCCCTGCGTGACGGCAACCCCTGAAGCCGTGGGACAATTGCAAGATAAGTTAGCACAAAACCCCGAGGCGGCAATTTCCGTGAATCTGGAGAAAATGGAAATCCATTGTGATAATTTCACTCTTCCCCTACAGATGGGAGAAGGAGTGCGGCAAATGTTCCTAACCGGAAAATGGGACAGTTGCGGGCAATTGGTCGCGAATGCAGAACAAGTTAAAAGTACAGCAAAAGGTTTGCCCTATATCGCTTGGGCAAGTTAAGGATTTGGGCGGGAATACTCGCCCATATAAAAAGCCCTTATGCTGCTTCTTCTAAAACAGTTTTTAAACGAGTGCGAAATTCTCCTTTCGGATGTCCGCCTTTGACTTCTCCCAAGATCGAGAATTCACCTTCAGGAGAGTCACAAATGAGATAAGTTGGCCAGCCCATACCTTCCTTATCCGGATATTGACTTAATAAAATTTTGCGATACTTGCGATAAGTTGCTGTATCCTGCATTTTGACATCGACGAAATCCAAGCCCAACTCTTGAGCGACTTTTTGGTCGTAAAAAGACATTTTGTGACAGATGCCGCAGTCTTCCGAAGAAAATTTAATTACCGCTCGACTCATCTTTTGGTTTTACTCCTAGGTGCGATCGTTGCTTTCCTATTTTTGCAAAAAATTTACCCTTCCTCCCTCTATCCTTCATCAGAATTCTCATAGATTACAAAATGTGAAGAATATGTTAACTTTATTAAATCAGTAATTTTTATAGGACGAGAGGACACCTATGAGTTTTGAAATTCCAGAAGCCGTCAAAACCTACTCGCAATTTTTCCATCCTGTTTTAATGTGGATGTTACTAGGTTTGTGCATTTATGCTCTCTATCTCGGCATTGGCATCAAGCGCACTCGCGAAGCGGACAAGGATACGCGAAAAGAACTGGTCAAGAAGAATTTTAACACCCGTCATTACCAAATTGGCTCTGCACTGCTGGCTTTTATGGTGATGGGAACCGTTGGCGGTATGGCTGTCACTTACATTAATAATGACAAACTCTTCGTGCAACCTCACTTGCTGGTGGGTTTGGGCATGACTGTAGCGATCGCGGTTTCGGCTTCTTTAGTTCCCTTTATGCAGAAAGGTAATGCGATCGCGCGTTACACTCATATTTCCATCAATTTAACCTTATTGGGGTTATTTGGCTGGCAGGCAATTACAGGGATGCAAATCGTGCAGAAACTTCTCGGTTTAATGGGTGTAATTTAAAGCAATAACAAAAGCGATTGAGGGTAGGTTATTACCTACCCTCAATCGCTTTTATCTATCGAGTTTCTCTAAGATTTGCAGTGTTTTAACATCTTGCTCCCCAGAGAAATACTTTTCAAGGACGCGAATAAAAACAGAATTGGGCTTTGAGAAACTCGCAAATAGAGTCATTGAGAATTCCTCATCAAGAAATACATTTTCTCAAAGCGATCGCCAATGCTTGCGAGGATATTCTGTCTCAGTTTAGCCACCCGAGCCAGCTTAACGGAGAGGAATAACGAATCCGTTCTACAATCGTAATAATTGGCGAGAGGCTTTAGGGGGAAGAGGCAAACTCATGCGATCGTGAAAGTCTTTTTGCACTTTGTAAGTTAGACGAGGGGAAATTTGGCGCACGATTTGAGAGAGTAAGCGATCGCCAGTAGTTTGCAACAAATTTTGGGGCAACTTATAAATAAACTTAGGAAATTGAATCGTCACAAATAGATGCAGTTGCCATTCCACTTTGGTTACAGTTGTTGCATCAATTGTATTCCAGTCCACATCTTGTCCGGAAACTTCTTCCAAAGTTAAAGAGGAAGTGTAATTCACATCATAACCAAAAGAGGTATAGTCGGGAACTTCAACGCTGTGCATCAGATACAACCCATCTTCAGGAGGTAATAGCACAACCGCCATTTTGGGTTCGACTTCATACCCAAAAGACTTAAATTTTCCCACGGTCAAAATATAGCCATTTTCCCCAAACGATTCTGCGGTCATCGGTTGGGCGCAACGACAAAACCAACCTTCATGGGCATTTAAATAGTCGGCTACCGTTTCCATATCGGCAGCCATGCCCATTAAACCGCGAAAATGGGTTTCAAAGTTAAACGGCGATTGAGAAGAGATTTCCAGTTCTTCTGGGGGAATTTCCCCTGCCATAACAAAAGCCTCTCCCTCTACAGTTTCTTCTTCTAGAGATACTTCTTCTAACAATTCTCGCGATCGCCTGTCAATCTTCTCCTCGGCGGAAATTTCAACGGCGGCGGTAATGCTTTCGGTACATTGCGATTGCTGCATGAGACACCCTCGAGGGACAATAAAATAGTTGAGGTAGAGTTCTTTCTTTTTTCAACTTAACTCATTATTCCCAACCCGCAAGGGTCAATAGATAAAGTGTTTATAAAGGAGGTAGGATTTTGAAAGTATTTGTAGCCGGAGCAACCGGACGGACGGGTAAACGTATCGTTCAAGTTCTAACGGAGAAGGAAATTTCCGTCGTTGCTTTAGTCCGAGATGCAGCTAAGGCGAAGGAATTATTACCCGCCAACATTGAACTTGTTGTAGGAGATTTGGCCGATCGCGATCGCCTGACCAATGCAATGAAAGGCTGTAATGCTGTTTTTTCGGCAGTAGGTGCAATGCCCTCATTGGATTTTACCGAACCCTTTCGGGTGGACTACTGGGGAACGAATAATTTAATTGATGCTGCTAAAATTGCCGAAATCGAGCATTTCGTGCTTGTATCTTCCCTCTGTGTTTCGCAATTTTTTCATCCTTTGAATTTATTTTGGTTGGTGCTGTACTGGAAAAGTCAAGCAGAAAAAGATCTGCAAAATAGCGGCTTAACTTATACTATCGTCCGTCCGGGGGGTTTACTCGATGAGGACAATAGCGATGCGATCGTGGCTGCGGGGGCCGATACCTTATTTAGTGGCAGAATTCCTCGATTAAAAGTGGCGCAAGTTGCAGTTGCGGCACTTTTTGAAACCGCTTCTCACAATAAAATCGTTGAGATTATTGCCCAACCCGACGCGCAACCTCAAGACTGGCAGGCACTTTTCCAAAAAGCGTAAAGATAAAGGATGAACAGCCCTCACCTTCCTCATACTTGTTCCATGACCATATCTAAACCTTTTTCTAATTCTCTTATCTCGGTTTGCGTCACTGTTGGCAGTGCGATCGCATTATTATTTTTAGTGTTTATGTTTCAACCGCAACCCGATCGCGGCCAAAAAACACAAAAATCTTATGCGATCGCGGGGACCCAGCCCCTCGTGATGGAAGGAGGCGATCCACACATTCGCGCCCTCATGCGTACTATTACCGCCAGCGAAGCCAACGACCCCGAACCCTATACGATTATTTATGGCGGTCGGCGCATTACAGATCTCAGTCAGCATCCGGAATGGTGCGTTCCTATTGTCACGGGACCCAATCAAGGGAATTGTACAACGGCGGCGGGTCGCTATCAATTTATCAATACCACTTGGCAGGAAAAAGCCGAACGCTACCACCCCAAACCCTCGGGGTTATTTTGGTGGACGACCTATAGTTTTGAACCACAATATCAAGATGCTGTGGTTTATGAATGGTTGAAGGATGCAAAGGCATGGAATACCGACATTTCCCAAATGTTGCAAGACGGGAAAATCAAAGAGGTTTTGCGCCTGCTTTCAGGAACTTGGACGAGTTTGGGTTATGGCATTGAAACGAATTCTATGAGCGATCGCTTGCCCAATATTTATCAAAATATGCTTAAAGAAGAATTAAACAAAGAGTCGGAACTTTTGGGACATTTTTAAGTTTAAATGTTCGATTTCTGTCCTTAAAAATAGTCATTGTGCCGAGTCCAAACCCAAAATCGGAACTTTATCTCCTCATCTTGGCACTTCACGATTGCTTTTCTAAACATTACGCCAAGATAAAGTTTTGTGCTTTTTTCTAGCAGGAAGAAAATTTGTTGTGATTAAATTACGCTAAATAGCGCCCAATCTTGTTCTCAGTATTGTCATGAATCGTCAGTACCAAACGCGAATTTTCTCCCAAGCATCTTCCTTGGTTAAAAAACAGCCTCGGTTTAGCCCACCACCTGTTATTCAACCCAAAGCAGCGAAGAAACCGAAGAAAGAGCTCCCAGAATGGAAACCGGGAGGAAGTGGAATGCCGAGTCTGTTGGAAAAATTGCGAGATACTGCGAAAGTGCAAGCGAAATTGGCGATCGGCGAACCCAACGATAAGGATGAGCAGGAAGCCGATCGGATGGCAATAAATGTGGTGCAGCAGTCTCGCCAAATCCAACGAAAAGACAAGCCGCAGAAACCCCAAGAAACCTCAACAATAATCGTTGAAGATGTTACGAGCGACCTGTCATCAGGACAGATGACCAAAAGTGAATTCCTCAAGCAGTTATACCAAGACATTTACAAAGTTGGTACAGAAGCGTATAAGGGAACGAATCTCACTGTGAAAGGATGCCCTTACATAGAACGATGGTTCGAGCGTTATCAAGGAAAAGATAGCTATCACATAGAACGTGCGGTATGCAAATATGCTTCGGCCTCAGAAGTTACTGATGCTAACGAGTTAATTGATAAAGTTTGTGAGCGAGCTAGAAAAGGATTCCAAGAGCAAGTAAAAACTGGTCAGATCGTCGAACTCCCAGAAGATATATCCCAACAAGAAGGAGAAGGCATCGTCCCTTCTCCAGAAATGGTAGTACAGCACAAGATGCTTGAAAGTCAAAGCGTACAAAGAAAGCTCGATTCTGACAGCCTAGCAATGTCGATCGAGACAAGAGAAAAATCCAACGTAATTCAAAGAGGTTGTTTTAAAGGTCAGGATGTTAAGGAGGATGAGCCGGCACCTGTTAAGGAGGATGAGCCAGTACCTGTTGAGGAGGATGTGCCGGTACCTGTTGAGGAGGATGTGCCGGTACCTGTTGGGGAGGATGTGCCGGTACCTGTTGGGGAGGATGTGCCGATACCCCGTACTGAGTTCGTCCCGATGGGTGGTTTGGGTAATCCCGGATACACAACTACGAACGATGATTATACAACACTTCAAAGCTACGGTTTTGCAGGATGTGTAGGGGTCATTCTACTCGGACCTGGCAACACGCGAACGCTGGCTCATATTGACTCGGAGCACGCTTTTATGAATCCCACGAGATGGAGCAACCTCGGAGCATTTAGGAATTTAGCTGCTGCGGCCCACACCGCTCATATCTATCACCTCCCATCTTATTTGCATCGAGGTGACGAACAGTACGACCAATTTATCAACGCTTTTGGACTTACACGTTTACACATAGTTAGACACGGAGCTTCAGATCCTATATTGGTAGACCCAGCAGGCAATGTAACTGAGTGAACATACTCTCTCTACTCCGTTGAGGGAGGAGATTTCAGTAGCCCAACAGATCGAGCAAACTAAGCTGTACTGGATACAAGTTTAGATACCTCATTCCACACCTCAGAATGTAATATGCTAAGATTACGAATTTTGCGCCTGTTGCGATCGCAAAAAGCCAATAGTTAGCGCAGTGCGCTCCTAAAAAATAAGACTTCTCAAAAAACATCCAACGACCCGTAACAATGAGTCAAATCGAAAAGTGGAAAACCTTAAAATCTCAATTTGTTTTCGATAATCCTTGGTGTCGAGTGCGACAAGATTGCGTACAGTTACCCAATGGTACGATTGTTGAAGACTATTTTATCAATGTTCGTCCGGATATTGCTTTAGTTTTTCCGATTACCAGCGATCGCGATGTTATTTTTGTTCGTCAATATCGTCATGGTACCGGTCAAATCTTATTAGAATTGCCCGCAGGACGTTTTGAGTCTCAACAGGAAAATAGTCTGGAAGCGGCAAAACGAGAATTAGAAGAAGAAACGGGATATTATGCAGAACATTTAATCAAGCTGGCAACACTATATGACAATCCTGTGAAAAATACCAATACAATTCATTTATTTCTTGCCGAAAATACGATTTATTCCGGCAAGCAAAAACTCGATATCACCGAAGATATTGAGGTAGTTTTAATTCCTCTAGAAGAAATAGAAGAACGAATCAAAAATCAGGAAATCTGTGTTGCTGGGACAATATCTGCACTTTTTTTAGGTCTCAGTTATCTTGATAAACAACGAAGATAAGGAGAGGGTGAATGCACTCTCTCCTCTAATAAAATTGTTAACTGTTAAATTTATAACAACTCGCGCGATCGCGCGATCTCGCTTACACTCCTACAATTTCTTGCTCCCATATTTTTTGGATTGTAGAGCTTTTTTGGATGGTAGGACGCAATGCACGTTCGGGAAAACCGCGATCGATCTCGCGCATTTCGACTTCCTTCGCTTGCAAAACCGTTTGCAAAACTTGCATCGCTTGCTTGGGTTTGCCGCTCCCGCAAAAGAATAAATCTGCTGCAAAATAACCATATTCGGGCCATGTATGAATTGCAATATGGGATTCCGCTAAAGTTGCAGTTGCTGTAACACCGTGAGGACTAAATTGATGAACGCATAAATCAATCAGGGTTGCTTCTCCAGAATCAATTGCTTCGAGCAAAGCACGGCGAATCCGCTCGGGATCGTTGAGATAATCTCCTGGTGCCTGCCACGCATCTACAACTAAATGGGTTCCCACTTTTTTCATCATTCTTATCGATTCTCCATACGAAAGGGATATCAATCTTCACTCTAACAAATTCAGCTAAAAAAAGTGTCTCCCTCGAAAAGAGGAAGACAGCAAAAAAATATCATTGTGCCAAGGATTGCGTAAATTTCGTAGGTCAAAAATCAGTGAATTTACGCTCTAGTATTTTCTCGGTATATCCTAGTATTTGCTAGATATATCTATTACTAAGTTGCGATCGCTCGTGTCCTTATTCTGAAACCAATAACCTAACTCAAATAGCCTAATTTTTTTAACCCATCCAATACGTTCTTGATACTTTCTGATAAATCTTCTTTATCCGTACGACATTCAATTTCTGGATTTAAAGGAGGTTCATAAGGATCGTCAATTCCTGTGAATTGTTTGATTTCTCCTGCTCTTGCTCGTTTATAGAGACCTTTGACATCTCTCTCTTCACAAACTTCCAAAGGTGCATTCACATAAACCTCAGCAAAATTACCAATGCGCTTGCGAACTTCCTCGCGAATTTCCCGATAAGGAGAAATCGCAGAGACGATAACAATAACGCCATTACGGGTTAAGAGATGAGAAACGAACCCAATGCGGCGAATATTTTCATCTCGGTCTTCTTTGCTAAATCCCAAACCCTTTGTTAAGTTCGTTCGCACAATATCGCCATCGAGAACCTCTAATTTATAGCCAAGCGATCGCAATTCTTCAGCCACTTGTTGAGAGATTGTTGTTTTACCGGCTCCACTCAAACCCGTAAACCAGACCGTTACACCTTTATGTTCCATCTTTTACAGTCACCAGTTATCAGTTAACAGTTATCAGTAAACAATTTTTTGGATTCTTCGTCAACTCTTCCCCATTATCGATTACAATCCATAAATCCAAATAATGAGAAGTGGGATAACAAATGCCATTAATAATGTCAATGGCGCACCCACGCGGGTAAAATCAAAAAATTTGTATTCTCCCGGACCGTAAACCATTGTATTAGTTTGATAGCCAATAGGAGTCATGTAACTGTTAGAGGCCGCAAAGGTGACGGCAAACATAAAAGCAAAAGGATTGAGTTCTAAGGTTGTCGCAACGGTAGCAGCAATGGGAAGCATGAGAACCACAGAGGCATTATTCGAGAGAATTTCTGTTAGGAATGCGGTAATCAGAAAAAAGAACATTAATACCCAATATCCCGATAATCCTCCCCCGACGGCAACAATGCGATCGGCTAACCATTGCGTCGTCCCCGAATTTTCCATCGCAATTCCGAGGGGAATTAATCCGGCTAAAAGAAAAATAATATCCCAACGAACTGCACCGTAAATTTCTCCCGGTCGCAAACAGCCTGTTAAAACCATGAGGACAACTCCGGCTAAGGCACTCACTAAAATTGGCATAACATTAAATGCGGCTAACAACACCACTCCCAATCCGATCGCAACGGCAATTCCTGCTTTATCTTGGCGCATCATTTCTACATTTCGTTGTTCTAAAACCAGTAATTCTCGTGCAGTTTGTAAACCGATAAAACTTTGCTTTGGACCTTGTACCAGTAAAACATCGCCAAATCGTAAGGGGATTTTCCCCAATCGTCCTCTCACTAATTCCGCACCTCGACGAATGGCTAAAACTGTTGCATTATAGCGCTGACGAAAGCGTAAATCTTTTAAGGTCGTACCGATTAAGCGAGAGTTAGAAAGGATGAGAACTTCGGCGATTTTCTCTTCTCCTGAAGTTAAAACAGTTTCTAATTCATCTTGATTAAATTTAACATCGGCGAGAATATCCAACCCACGTTCATCCCTAATTTTTAATAGATCTTCTCGACCGCTGCGGACGATTAAAATATCTCCGACTTGCAATATTTTATCGGCGAGAGGTTGAGCAAAACGAACTTTATTTCTTAATAATTCTAAGACATCAATATCAAATTTCCGTTGAATTTCGCTCGATCGCAAAGTCTGTCCGACCAAACTCGATCGCGGTGTAATGACGACTTCACTCACATAGTCTCGCAAACCATAATCGTCTGATACCAAATCGCTACTGGCAGGTTTGCGATCGGGGAGAAGTCGCGGTGCGATCGCAGAAATATAAATCAAGCCGATAATAAAAATCAAAATTCCGGCTTTGCTAAACTGAAAAATACTGAATTCCCCATAACCCAATTGTGCCGATAAACCACTGGCTAAAATATTAGTAGATGTCCCAATTGTGGTCATAACTCCACCTAAAATTGAAACATAAGAAAGGGGAATTAAAAGTTTAGAAGCCGATATCTTTTGTTGTTTGCACCAATCTTCAATAATCGGTAAAAAAATGGCAACAACGGCAGTATTATTAATAAAAGCAGTAATCGGCCCCACCAAAATCCCTAAAATCAAAATTTGTTGATTGAGTTGTTTTCCTCCCCATTTAATTAACAAATCTCTCACGATTTGAATGACTCCTGTTTTAGAAATTCCCGAGCTGAGAATAAACATTGCTAAAACAGTAATAGTCGCTGAATTGCCAAAGCCAGAAATACCCTCATCAGGAGTAACTAACCCCAAAATCATCAAAACAACCGTTACGATAATAGCAATAAGATCGACAGGAAGAATTTCAGTAATAAAGCCAACAAATGCAAAAATAATAACGGTTAGTGTGAGGATAATTTCCATTATTTATTGTAATATTCTCGATACCAGTCTACAAATTTTTGAATTCCTTCTTCGATGGGAGTATTCGGTCTAAAGTCAATATTTTTTATTAATTCATCAACATCAGCATAAGTTCTAGGAACATCACCGGGCTGCATGGGCAACATATTTTTTTCTGCGTTTTTCCCCAAGCATTTTTCGAGAGTTTGAATCATATACATTAATTCTACTGGGTTATTATTGCCAATATTATAAACTTTGTATTTTGCACCACTAATTTTATGAGGAGCGGGGATTTTTTTACTAACGCGAATGACTCCTTCAACAACATCATCAACATAAGTAAAATCCCGTTGCATTTTTCCGTGATTGAAAACGTTGATAGGTCGGTCTTCTAAAATTGCTTTGGTAAACAAAAACAATGCCATATCCGGGCGGCCCCAAGGACCGTAAACGGTAAAAAAGCGCAGTCCTGTTACGGGCAAGCCGTATAAATGACTATAGGTATGGGCCATCAATTCGTTGGCTTTTTTACTGGCAGCGTAAATACTGATGGGATAATCAACATTATCTTCGACTGCAAAAGGAATCTTTTTATTTTCGCCATAAACCGAACTGGAAGACGCGAAAACCAGATGTTTAACTTTCCCGTATCGACAACCTTCAAGAATATTCATAAACCCGACGATATTGCTATCGATATAGGCATGAGGATTTTCTAAGGAGTAACGAACCCCTGCTTGTGCAGCTAAATTAATAACAACTTCTAAGTTTTGTTCGGCAAAAAGTTTTGCCATACCTTCGCGATCGGCAAGATCGAGATGCACAAAGGTAAAATTAGGATACTGCTTTAATTTTGCCAAGCGTGCTTGTTTGAGCGAAACATCATAGTAGTCGTTGAGATTGTCGAGACCAAGAATGCGATCGCCGCGTTCTAATAAACGCTTGCTTGTATGAAAGCCAATGAAACCTGCTGCACCAGTAACTAAAGTTGCCATTATTAATGAACAATTATCAATGAAAAAGTTGGAAGTTGAGAAAACAGAACCAAAAATCACCGTTTCTATTGTTTAAATCACCGGAACTTTGATCCCCACACTATGCCCCTGATGTTCCGGTCGCATCCCAGAATAAACCAAACCTCGTTGAGAGTCGAGAGTTAAAATGGCTCCTTCTCGAATCACCTCTGTCGCATCCTTTAAGCCGACGATCGCAGGAATGCCCAGACGCAAGCCGATCACCGCCGCATGGCTGGTCAAACTCGGGTCTTCAGTAATAATTCCCGCCGCTTTGCGGATGGCTTCCACATAATCGACATTAGTTGCAGTGGCGACAAGGATATCATCTTGAGAGAAGTTCGCAATATCCTTAGCATTTCGCACGACTCGAGCGCGTCCGGTAACGGTGCCTTCCCCAATACCGATGCCTTTTCCTAAGACTGCCGTGACGACTTCTACTTTAATTAAATCTGTAGAACCAGCAACACCTTGCAAGGTGCCGGCAGTGAGAATAACAATATCTCCATCAAAGAGTAAGTGCTTTTCTTGAGCGACGTTAATGGCCGCTTGGAATGTTTGGCTGGTGGAGGGTAAATCTAAAACTAATAAAGGCTTAACACCCCAAACCAGTTGTAATTGTCTGGCGACATCAACGTGAGGAGTCACGGCGAGAATGGGGGTGTCGGGACGAAATTTCGAGACATTGCGGGCGGTTGACCCGGTTTTGGTTAAGGTCATAATAGCGGCCGCATCGAGTTGTTGGGCAATATGACTCACCGCCCCAGAGATAGCATTAGGAATCGATCGCGTGTTCGTCTTGATAGCGCGATCGCTTAACATCTGGGGTTCTACGCAATTGGCAATTCTAGCCATCGTCGCCACGGCTTCGACGGGATAATTCCCGACAGCCGTCTCGTTGGAAAGCATAACCGCATCGGTACCGTCAAGGATGGCATTCGCAACATCAGAGACTTCCGCCCGGGTTGGACGAGGACTATTGACCATACTATCGAGCATCTGGGTTGCCGTAATGACGGGAATGCCAAATTGATTGGCCATGGCGATCAGGCGTTTTTGCAGCATTGGGACTTGTTCGGCGGGTAATTCGACCCCTAAATCCCCTCGGGCGACCATTACCCCATCGCAAAGGGATAAAATTGCCTCCATTTGTTCGATCGCTTCATGTTTTTCGATTTTGGCCACGACAGGGACGGATTTTCCGGCACTGGCGATGAGTTCTTTGATTTCTAAAATATCTTGAGGGCGTTGGACAAAACTCAAGGCAACCCAGTCCACCCCCCGATCCAAGCCAAAGATTAAATCTTTGCGATCTTTTTCCGTTAAGGCACTAACGGAGAGGGAAACATTGGGAAAATTGACCCCTTTGTTGTTGGAGAGTTTACCCGCTACCACGACGCGACAGTGAAGTTGTTTATTCTCGCGATCGACGCTCTCGACGATCATTTCCACTTTGCCATCATCGAGGAGAATAGTCGCTCCGGCAGGGACTTCATCAGTTAAACCTTGGTAACTGACAAAGGCAATTTCGCGATTGCAGGAAACCGGATGACTGGTGAGGATAAAGCGATCGCCTTTGGACAACTGTACCGATCCCGACTCGAATTTACCAAGGCGAATTTTCGGACCTTGTAAATCTTGGAGAATGCCTACCGGGCGGTCTAATTCAAAAGCCAGTTGTCGGATGAGGCGAATGGCACGGTGGTGATCGTCGTGAGTTCCGTGGGAAAAATTCAGGCGCAGGGTAGTGGCACCGGCTTCAATCAGGCGACGGAGAACATCGGGTTTGAGGGTAGCCGGTCCTACTGTCGCAACAATCTTGGTGCGTCTCGAAATCGGGCGCGACGGCGAGTTTTTTAGGTTTAAGGGGACGCGATCGCGGTAATTTTCCGTTAAGGAAGGGGAATCGGGGGGATGGGGGGACAATTGCATGATGGAGAAACGATAAACGAGTTTCGCGGGGGCGGTAAGGCTTGCATTATAGCCCTCTATTATCTCGCGAAAGGCGGTTTTTTCTGATTCGTTAAGAACTTCTCTTTAGATATTTATCTTTTTGCTGGCGATCGCTCTGGGTTCTTTTTGCTGAAATAGTAAAAAAATACTTATTTACGCTTCATCGCGCTTCCCTTTATCCTAGGGAGAATCAACTTGCATTGCAGAAATTTTTCTAATGTTTTGAGAGAGGTAGAGATAAATGGCTTTTGAATATCCTGAAGATCTAAAGTATCTGGACAGCCACGAATACGTGCGCTTGGATGGTGAAATTGCGACGGTAGGGATTACCGCTTTTGCGGTCGATCAATTGGGGGATATTGTCTTTCTGGAATTACCCGAGGTGGGGGATGCGGTGGAATCAAGCGAAAATTTTGGTTCCATTGAATCGGTTAAAGCCGTTGAAGACCTTAGTTCTCCAGTTTCTGGTACGGTTATCGATCGCAATGAACCCCTACTCGATACCCCAGAAGCGATCGCGGAAGATCCTTATGGGGAGGGGTGGTTGCTCAAAATTCGCCTCGATAATCCCGATGAGGAATTAGAAACGATTGACGCAAGCGAATATCGAGCGCAAGTTGAAGGCGACGACGAGTAACTGGCAATGAGCAAAATCAAAATTATCTTTATTATTTTTTATGAGTTATTGCTCATTGATAATTGCTCATTGTTTCTCGTAGGCGGCGACAATTTTTTGTACGAGGGGATGCCGCACGACATCGGCGGCGGAAAGATGACAAAAGGCAATCCCTTCAACATTTTTGAGGATTTTTTTGGCAACAATTAACCCAGAATCGCGATCGCTTGGTAAATCGGTTTGGGTAATATCTCCCGTGACCACCATGCGAGCGCCAAATCCCAACCGGGTTAGTACCATTTTAAGCTGGGCCGGGGTTGCATTTTGTGCCTCGTCAACAATAACAAAGGCATGGCTTAAAGTTCTCCCTCGCATATAAGCAAGCGGGGCAATTTCTATTTTTCCCCGCTCCATTAAGTCAGGAATTTTTGCGGGTTCAATGAATTCGTAAAGAGAATCATAGAGAGGACGCAAAAAAGGATTAACTTTTTGTTGCAAGTCCCCCGGTAAAAAACCGAGTTTTTCCCCAGCTTCTACGGCGGGACGAGTGAGGATGATGCGATCGCATTCATCGTTTAACAGTGCTTTTACCGCCAGCACTGCCGCCAAAAAAGTTTTACCGGTTCCCGCCGGACCGATCCCAAAGGTTATATCGTGAGTTTGAATCGCTTTGACATATTGGCGCTGGCGAAAAGTTTTCGCTCGAATCCCTTCACCTTTGCGAGTAACCGCTAAGACATTTTTTTGTAAATCTTTATATTCGTCCGTTTGTCCCGTATCCACGGCGTGAAATGCCGTTAAAATATCGGGTTGCACGATCGTTTTGCCGTCTTTCCAGTAAGGGGCGAGGGCGTGAAAAACCTGCAAGCACCGTTCAACGGCTTTGGGCGCTCCTGATAGCATCACATCCCGCCCTCGCAGGACTAATTGCACTCCCGTATGGCGCGAGAGGAGTTTGAGATTTTCTTCTCCCGAGCCGGCAAAAGCGATCGCGCTTTCATTACTGGGAAATTGCAGGGTTTCCGTTCTCACTCTGGATTAGATCGCTTGTTACTTTTACCATTCGTCATTGCCTGTTCGACCGTTGATGCGACTATCGCTCGATCGCTTGCGTCGGAAGGAATGACGGCGTGTTGGGGCGGGAGGACGGACGGTATAGGGTTTTTTGAAGCGACGGCGATCGCCGTCGTCGTCGTTATAGCGCGAGCCGTTAGAGTTGTACTCGCGGTTACTTTCGCCGAAAATTTCTAAGCGTGCAGACTGACCTGATGCCTGTGCTGCTGCTTCGAGGGTAGTGCGGATCGCGTCAATATTACGACCGCCGCGACCGAAGACTCGTCCTCCTTGTTCGTCCTCGCCGAAAGCCACGCGAATTAATACTCGTTCATTGCTCCGAGCAACTTCGCAGTGGACGCTAAGAGAGTCTGGTGAATCTAATAAAGGTTTAATTAAAAACCGGACTAACTCTTCATAATTAGGACGATCCGACTGAGAATTGGACTGAGAATTGGACTGAGAATATGTAATTGATTCAGACATCCTTACTTGCAGCATCTTTGAGTTGCTCGAAAACTTGGGCTTTGGTGAGAATATCGCGCACGGTATCGGTGGGTTGAGCGCCGTGTTTGAGTCGCTGCACGATCGCTGGAACGTTCAGGCGAGTCTCATCGGTACGAGGGTTATAAAATCCCAGTTCTTCAAGGGGGCGACCGTCTCGACGGTTGCGGCTATCCATGGCTACAATGCGGTAGCTAACTTCTCTCTTCTTTCCGTATCGCTTTAATCGCAGCTTGATCATCTTAATTTACACTACTTGTCTAGAATTATCTCCTTTCCGATTCTGACACAATCTTTGGTAATGAGCAATGAACAATGAACAATTATCGATGCGAGAAGATTTAGCTTTAATTGCAATACATGCGATCTGAAGTTTGTGGCAAAAGCGATCGCTTTGAGTAATGCGATCGCTTTTCTGATTATTTTGCCAAATTCAAACCCATCGGTAGGGATATCAAGAGAACGACTTGTCGGCTCAAGGTTTCAACTTCTCGGTGAATATCCCGACAAACCGATCGTCAACAATAAATCAAACATTCGTTTTTTCCCGGTCTCCTACCAAAGAAGGATTGAGAAAAAGATGCGATTGGCGTAAAGCATCGAGACGATTATCCAATTGATTGTTTAACGGCAGCAGATCCAAAACCTTCAACTTTTGCAAGCGTTCCTGAGCTTGACCTTTTGCTCCGACAATATAAATCTCCCGCCGTTTTGCGATCGCATCTTTAACCATTGTTTCCACTGCCAAAGAAGCTGTAATCCCCAACAAAGTGACATCGGTAATATCCAGAATCAAAACATCATAGTGCTGGACGATCGACATGCGCCGAGAAATAGATTTTGCTGCGCCAAAACTCATTGGTCCGCCAAGGTGAAACAATAAAATTGCGCCGTTTGCGTCTTTGAGAATCTCTTGTTCTTCTGGCTGTAAGGGAATTTCTCCTTGAGGATCTGTGACAATTTGAACCTTCTCGCTTTGCAATTTACTCAAGCGTTCGATGGTTAAAATATTAGCTACAAAAACTCCAACTGCAACCGCAACAATCAGATCGACAAATACTGTTAATAACATTACGCCATACATAATGGCGGTTGCTTTTTTGGAGACAACATGAGCGCGTTTGAGAAAGCCCCAATCGATAATATCAATCCCGACTTTGATTAAAATTCCAGCTAAAACGGTGTGGGGAATACTTTCTGTTAAATTCCCGGCCCCCAAGACGATCGCCAGCAAAATCAAAGCGTGTACGATGCCCGAAAGAGGTGTTTTTCCGCCTGCCTGCACGTTAATCACCGTCCGCATAGTCGCCCCTGCTCCCGGAAGCCCTCCCAAGAGTCCCGATATTGTATTGCCAATTCCTTGGCCGATTAACTCGCGATCGGAATGATGTTGGGTGCGGGTGATATTATCGGCAACAAGGGAAGTTAAAAGAGAATCGATCGCTCCTAAAACTGCCAACATCAAGCCATAACCGACAATAAAATTGAGTTGTTCCCAATTAAAAACAGGAAAATGCAACTGAGGCAACCCAGAGGGAATATCGCCGATGCGGGGAATATTACTATCGGGAAAAGCAAACACAGAAATGAGAGTACCCACAATCAGCGCCAACAACGGAGAAGGAATGATGCGATTGAGTTTGGCGGGAGATAAAAAGACGATCGCCAGTGTTAATATGCCCAGTCCCGTCGCAATAGGATCGGGATGGATAACTTCTTGAGGAATGGCGCGGAAAGAAGCCACAACACCGGCAACGTTGGGATAACCCAAAAAGGGTGCAACCTCAATAATGATAATAATTGCACCAATTCCGGACATAAATCCGGAAATTACAGTATAGGGCATGAGAGTGATGTACTTTCCCAGTCGCAATACCCCAAAGAGAATTTGAAAGAGTCCTCCTAATATCACAATTGTAAAGGCAGTCGCCAAGCCCGTCTCAGAATTTTGTGAAGCAACCGCCGTGAAAATTGTCGCCATCACGACGGTCATCGGTCCCGTGGGTCCGGAAATTTGCGAGGGAGTCCCCCCGCAAAGCGCTGCAAAAAAGCCTGTTGCGATCGCACCATAGAGTCCTGCGATCGGTCCTGCACCGGAAGAGACTCCAAATGCTAAAGCTAAAGGTAAGGCAACAATGGCAGCCGTTACACCACCAAAAACGTCACCGCGAAGATTTTTAAAGTGTATGCGATTAACAAGTTGCATTGCGGTAATGAGTAAAAGGAAAATTGGTCATTGCAATAAATTTCCGAGTAAGCGATCGCGCATCGATAAGATTTCGTTAAAATCTAACGCTAAATCTTTGGATTTGGCGCGAGATTAAGACTTGAAAGCTGTGGAAATTGAGCCTTTCATCAATCAGTCTTCAGGTCATTGATAATAATATAAGCTGAGCCTGTTCGTCCTTCAAAATAAGAATTGCTCATCAATATATTTTGCTTAAATGTAAAGCTGAGCTTAATCAAAAGCAACAAAAATAAATAAATATTGCAGCGATCGCATTTTTTTCTCAAGAGGTTGTCTTGATACAGGTTTTTATGAGAGAACAAGGTTTTTTTAATTCTCTTGAGATGCGATCGCATCTCAAAGTCACCAAATTTTTGTTAAATCCAAAACAAACCCCCGCAAGACACCCTCTCCCGACAAATGAGAAGGATTTTCCAATCTCTCCACGATTTGTTGAGGACGATAAATTTCCACCCGACGAGACTTGGGATCGATGAGCCAACCTAAACTCATGCCATTGTCCAAATATTCTTGCATTTTACTTTGTAGAGAAACCAAAGTATCGGATTTAGAGGGCAATTCGATCGCAAAGTCTGGACAAATTGGCAGAAAGCCTTCCCGTTGTTTTACCGTTAAAGTCTCCCACTTTTCTCGACACACCCAAGAAGCATCGGGAGAACGATTTGCGCCATTGGGAAGGGTAAATCCTGTAGAAGAATCAAACCCTTCTCCTAATAGGGAATTTGTTTCACACCAACTGGCTAATTGCCCACTTAGTTTAAAATTTTTACGACCCGTTTCGCCATCTGTTGGAGGATTCACAATTAACTCTCCCGTTGCAGTTCTTTCTAGTCTTAATTCTCGGTTATTTAATGCCAATTGGACAAAATCTTCATGGCTGATTTTCAGTGCGATCGCAGGCGGTACGACCAATTGAGGATACTTTTGAGATAGCGTGGACATAATCAATTATTCCTCTTTCATTTCTCGTTCATAGCGAGGACGGCAGGGATTACCAAAAGCAACTTGCGCGGGGGGAATATCGCGATATACGCTACTTCTCGCCCCAATAACAGCATTAGCCCCGATTTTAACCCCCGGTGCAATAAAACAATCTGTCGCCACCCATGCGCCATTACCAATTAAAATAGGTTGGGTTTGTAGAGCAAAAGCGCGATCGCTAAAATCATGACTTCCCGTACACAAATAACATTTTTGCGAGATTGTGCAATGTTCTCCAATCCTAATTTGATCTAAACTGTATAAAACCGCATCATCTCCGATCCAACTGTAATCCCCGATCTCAATTTTCCAAGGATAAGTAAAGCGAGCCGTCGGACGAATAACAACCCCCTTACCAATTTTTGCTCCGAACAAACGTAAAATTGCACCACGAATTCCACTAAAATTGTGTAGTGTCAAAGGAAATGCGATTGCCTGTACAAACCACCATAATAAAATATACCAACTCGGCTTACCGCGATCGTATCCCGATTGGTCATAATATCGCAAATCTGCAAAGGGTTCGGCATCGAGAAAAGAAGATGACTTAGTTTGCTTCATTTGTTTCTAATTGTGTAGCCGTTTTTGTTTTATCTGATGTATTAGCTTGATGTTTTTGATTATCTTTTATCTCATCAGAATTAGCTTGCTTTTTGTTACTAGGCTGACAATTATTAAGTTCATACCATTTAATGCCAATTTGAGATTCATATTGACTAATTAAAATTGCGTAAAAATAACCCGCTCTCCCATCTAAAAATCCTAATTTCAAAAAATAAACAATAATAAAACGCAAAAAAGGTCTGCAAGGAAGCCACACCCAAACTTTTCGGAGAAAGCGCTTTTTTTCTAATGGCGTTCCTCCGAACCATTTGGGTTGAATAATTTTACCCTCATATTGTTCGGGGGATTTTTCATACTCTCCTTGACGAAGATTGTTATAAAATCTTGCTTCCCAATTCGAGTACCTATTATGACGTTCCAGCCATGCAGAAATATTTTTAAAATCTTCATGGAGCATCGGTGCATCGTGAATGAATCCTTCCGTACATCCTGTATCGAGAATGACATGTTCGTGAACTTCATTATCTCCCGTATCGACTCCATCTTTTTCCGTCAATAGGTTTTCGTAGCGACCTTTTTCATGTTTGAAAAGGCGGAGGTTCCAATCGGGATATTTACCACCGTGTTTGATCCATTGATGGAAAAAATAAACTTGACGATTGAGATAGTAACCGTCGTGTTCGGGATTTTCAAGAATTGTTTCAATTTTTTCCCAAAGTGCATCTGTAATTTGTTCGTCACAATCGACAATTAACACCCATTCATTCTGAAATGGTAAGTTTGTTAATGCCCAGTTTTTCTTTTTTGGCCAGCTTCCTCGTTCGTATTTGAATTGAACGATATTTACACCTTGTTCTTGACAAATTTCTACGGTTTTATCAGTACTGTTTGAATCCACAACAAAAATTTCATCTGCTCTGGAAACGCTCCGCAAACAATTAGCAATATTTAATTCCTCGTTTTTAGCGGGAATGAGAACTGAAACAGGAACTTTTGTTATGGTCATTATCTTGATTTTGAGGAAGTGTTAAGAATAGAAAAATAGATCGGAGATGAGCGATCGCTAAACTTCTTCTTTTAGTTTGCCGTGAACCATGACTAATGTTTCGGCAAGATTACTCAGACGATTTTCAAGACTTTGTTTGCTCTTGAGTAATTGGCGTAATTTTTGGTAACGCGCGATCGCAACACTAACACCGGCGACTTGTTCGGGGGGACAAGTTCTTGACCAGAGACGGCCATTCTCATCCAAACCACAGAGGCGATAACCGGGGCGATCGGGTGAGTTAAACCGTTCTAAATCTAGCGAATGGGATGGGGAACTGGGGCGATCGGGAAGGGGAGATTGAGATTCGAGCCAGCCATCCACAATTGGTCCTTCCAGATAAAGATCTTGAATGGAAATCAAAACTCGTTTGAGTTCTTGTTGCCAACCTAGGGTAATTTCCTCGATTTCTTTAAGCAGGTTGGTGGCAAGCGCAGGATTGACACCGTGACGATGAGTGCTGATTTGAGCGGATTGTAGCTTTGGTAGTGTTGTGAGTTGACTTTGGTAAGGTTGGGGAAAAGAGACCCCCCGAGATTGAGCTTGAGGTAATTGAGCTTGAGGTAATTGAGCTTGAGATGGCGGTAATTGAACGGGTTTGGCGAGAGAAAAAGACGGATTGCGAGTTTTGGATTGAAGTGGGAGTTGGGTTCTTCGAGGGCTGTGTAACTCTCGAGGATTTCTGTCGAGTTGAGCTAAAGCGGTTTCGATGCGTTGTAGTTCTGGTCTCATGTTGGATCTCTCGCCACTATTTAACTTGGGCCTGACTGGGGATGGCAATTAAACTGGCTGCTGTCCGCGATCGCCAAGGGAAATTTATTGAGTTTAGGAAATGATTTTTCTTTCCCATCGTAAATTTCTCTGCTCCTATTGTATTGTCTCTTCTTTGCATTCTTCATATTTATTCAGGAAATGTCTAGAAAAAAATTACCCTCACCTCTAATTTTAGCGATCGGGCCGGCCAGTTCAGGCAAAAGCGAATGGGCAGAACGCTTGGCACAAGATTCGGGCAAACCAGTCAGTTATGTGGCGACAGCACGAGAAAATCCTGACGATCCGGAATGGCAGGAGAAGATTTCTCGACACGCTTTACGCCGTCCGAGGACATGGAAAACACTATCTATCCCGGTAGACTTAGCTGCAACCGTTCGCACGATCGCAGAGGGAGATTGTTTTTTAGTCGATTCTTTGGGGACTTGGTTGGCAAATCTTCTCGATCGCGAGGAGGAAGAATGGGAAGTGATGGTTATTGACCTGTTAGACAGTTTGCAACAAGCACGGGGAACGGTCATTTTAGTTGCTGAGGAAACGGGATGGGGTCTGGTTCCTGTTTATCCTCTCGGTCGCACCTTCCGCGATCGCCTTGGCAATTTAACTCGACGCATCGGCGCGATCGCTTCTACTGTCTATCTCATCACGGGAGGATACGCGATCGACTTAACTCAAATCGGAACGCCGATTTCAAATCCATAGAAACGTAAAATTTGTCTCTACAATTCGCCTCAATTAACGTCGTAAAAGTAAATCCTGTCCGTGGGTATCGGTGCCACAAGTATTCAATAAACCGTAGCGATCGCTTAATGCTTTAACTTGCTGGGTTTGTTGGGGGGATGGTTGCCACGGATTAACATGACGATAGGCGTAGTAAGTTTCAACGCCGTCGATCCCCGCGTCTGCTGCTGTGGGGATCAGTTGGGCTGCAGGACGACGATATCGTTCTGGGTGGGCAAGAACGGCTAATCCTCCGGCTTGGTGAATGGCTTCAATGACGCGATCGGCTTGGGCGGCTTGGCCTTTGGGGGCAAATCCTTCTAAATAGGAGTTTAATGCCGGACAATCGGGATCGAAGGCATAGCCGAGAATATGAACTTCCGTTGCCAGTAATCTTGAAGTGATCTCAACTCCCGTCCACAGTTGGGGCATTTCTCCCCATTGCCCCATTTCCGCCAAACACCACCGCGCAACGCGATAGCCGTTAACGGTATGGTGATCGGTGATTGCCAAACCTTTGAGACCGATGGCAACCGCTTGTTCGATAACTTCCTTCGGGTGCAATTGTCCGTCAGAACAAAAGGTGTGCATATGGAAGTTATAGTGACGGGGACAGCTATCTGGCTGAATTTTTGCCCAAACTTTTTTGAGCGATCGCTCGTCTTGGGGGGTTTGCTCGATTAATGCCGAGGCCATTTGGGTTGCCATCATGGATTTTAGAAAATTCGATTGACGATTCAGAAAAAATCGCGTTTGTCAAAAAATTGATAAATTTCTTAACGTTTCTCTAGTTTAACAAAATTGCCAAATTGAGAAGGTGTCGTAATACGCTTCTCTTGCTTTACTATTGCCGAATTCTTAAATCAAAGCGAGCCGGGGTCGGCGATCGCGCTCTTGTATGATTAAAACTTATTATATTAATGCAAAAGTCTCATAAATTGATCCTTTTTGCAACTTTAACTACACAAAAGTTTTTAAATTGCCGATTACCGTAAGGTTTGGCCGTCTTTTTGCAGTTCGCTCGAAATTTGTCAACAACAATTATGCAAAACCGCATTTTCCGTTTTCTCGGTTCGATTCAATTTGCCGTTCCTTTATTGAGTGCGATCGCCATTATTCTCATTGGAGCAACGTTTTACGAGTCGCAAGTGGGTTCGGCGACGGTACAGCAGGAAATCTATAAAAGTCCGTGGTTTGGGGGGTTAATGTTCCTGCTCGCGTTGAATTTGGGTGTTTCTGCCCTGAGTCGCTATCCGTGGCGAGGAGCGCGTAAAATCGGTTTTGCCTTGACTCATCTCGGTCTCATTGTCATTATTGCGGGTTCGGCAGCAGTGATTCATTTGGGGGCGGAAGGGATGTTACCCTTACGAACGGATTTAGCGGCGAATAATCAAGTTCGGGTTCAAGGGGATTTACTCGAAGTTGCCAATAGAGAGGGAGAGGTCCAACAAGCTGGGATTTTTGTGAAAGCAGATGGTTCGATTTCACCTCAATCTTTTGCAGGTCTTTCGCTATTAGGATATACGGACAATGCGGTACAAACTGTCAGTTTTACTAAAGGGGGAACAGTAGAAAATCCGGCAGTGCGACTGAGTTTGCATAGCGATCGCATGGGACAAACTTTAGAACGATGGTTGGCTATTGCGCCGCTTCCTTACCGTAAAATTGCCTTGGGTCCGGCAGATTTAGAGATTATACAAGTCGATAATTCATCAGAATTAGAAGCGTTATTAACGACTCCAGCCCAAGGAAATAATAAGCCTTTGGGGACGGTAAAAATTGTTGTGAATGCAGTCGAAATTGCTCTGGATGTGGAGTCATATTTACAGCGAGAAGTGGGTATCGATGACAATTTACGAGTTCGCTTTGTGGATTTTTTTCCCGATTTTAAATTAGATGGCAACAGACAAGCGACCAGTGTTTCGGAACGTTTAAATAATCCTGCACTCCAGCTAGAAATTAGCAGCGATCGCGGAGTCGAACAATGGTTTGTTTTCGGTCGCGATTTCCCTCCCGTGCGTTCTCTTGTTTCTGGGGAGTCTTTAACCGGAATTCGCGTTAATTATACGTTACCTCCCCAGCAATCTGAAGATTATTTTCGAGTTATTCTTGATAAAGAAGATAAGTTATACTTTGCGGCAAAATCTTCTCGCGAATTTAAATCTGGAGAACTGGCGATCGCACAGTCTATTACTCCCGGTTGGGCAGATTTTCAAATTACTTTAGAAGAATATATTCCCGATGCTCAATTACAACGAGAAACAGTTCCTGTTCCCGATACCAATGGAACTGGAAATCCGGCGTTATTAATCGCAACCAAGTCAGGAACAAAAGCATGGTTATCTTGGGGGCAACCCACAGCAATTAATGACTCCAATAGGGAAATATTTGCGGCATTTAGTCCCAAATTATTACAATTACCTTTTGCCGTGAAACTCGAAGATTTTATTGTAGACAGAAATGAGGGTTCAGAATCTGTCGCCATGTGGACGAGTAAAATTCGCATTGATGATGCTCATCAAGGCATTTCTGCACATCGCAAAGTCTGGATGAATCATCCAACTTGGTATCAAGGTTGGAAGATTGCCCAAGCGTCATGGAATCCGGGAGATTTGCAACAGTCTACCTTACAAGTGAAGCGAGAGCCTGCTTGGGTTACGGGACTGACTTGGAGTGGATCTGGGCTAGTTGTTTTGGGTATTTTTACGATGTTTTACGGTCGCGGTTTAGTGAAAAATGCTTTAGATATGACCCACAAACAATAAGAGATAAAGTGTGTAAGTTTTTCTCTGTTAAAAGTGAAAAAAGCCCTCGGAATTTCCTGTAGACCGGTAAAGGGTCAAACAGAAAATACTGTTGGATTAACTTGTAAATTCCGCATGACGATAATGACCAGCCAAATATTCCAAACAATGAGTGTCATACTGGTTGTTATGGCTGCACCAACCGTTCCCCAAAGTGGAATAAAAATGGCATTTAAACCCAAATTGGCAAAGGCTATAATTGCAGAGACAACCATCAGTTGGTTTTGATAGCCCGTGACTGATAGTAAGTTTCCTACAGAGCCACTGAAAGCATTAATCAATTGTCCAAAGACTAAGATTTTCAACTCTAAATCTGTGGCCTGAAATTCAGAACCAAATAAACCCAAAATGTCTCGAGCAAACATTACTAAAAGAAGAGCGATGATTGTCGAAGACCAGAAAATCCATTGGGTTACATTCGCGAGCAAATCTTGCAAACCTTGACGATCGCCTCGTGCGTGGAGAATAGCGAAAGCTGGTGCAACAACAAGATTAACAGCTTCCAACACAAAACTTGCCCATAATGCTGTTTTAGCTATAGGGCTATAGAGACCCACGGCTTCTGTTCCCACCAATGCACCTAACATGAGAATATCAGTTTGGGTTTGGAGCGATCGCAAGGACTGAAATAATAACAAAGGGATGGCAACTTTCAACCACTCGGGCAGCCTATAGCTTACTTTCTCGGAGGGAATCTCGCGATCGAATTTACACCAAAGTAGTCCTGCTTGTATGAGAAGCACCGAGAATAAGGCGATCGCAGCGATGCGAATCATGATTGAGCTAGGGAGAGAGTTGTGCTGAGAAAACAGCCAAAATCCGCCGGCGATCGCCAAAAGCGGATAAATTACTTTGGTGGGAACATAGGCAAAAATGAGATTTTCAGCCCCTCGTCCCATATCTTCTTGGAGTAAGACTAATGCTTGCAGGGGAATGAGCCAAATTCCAGCGATCGCAAGGGGAATTGTTGGCAAAATATGGTAGCGATCGCACCAGAGAATAACTCCCGTCGCGATCGAACAGAAAAGGCAACTGATAACAATAATTGCTTGCCAACTCCTCAAGACAATTCCTCGCAAAAGTCCCCATTCTTGTTGAACTCGATATGCAGAAATAAAGCGAATTATCGCGCGAGGTAAACCTAAACTCGCTGGGACTGCTAAAAACAGAGACCAAGTTATGGTGTATTCATAAGCTCCATATTCGGTTTTTCCCATCCATCTCGTTAAACAAATTTGAAGCAAATAGACCAGAATAATCCCTAAAAATTTTAGGATTAGAGCAAGAATACTGTTTTTTGCCAAGATGTTGAGTTGAAGGCTTTCATCGGTGCGATCGAGTAAAATTGGCTTCATAACCTTTTACCTGAATCCAATATTAGGAGTACAAGAAATCACATTGAATGGAGGAAAAATACGGATTATTAATTACGATATTTATCATCAAGAAAGGATGTATTTGCAAATTTGGGAAGCAGCCCAATGGGTCGATTGGGCTGCTTCCGAATCTCCGTCTCTTTAGAATGGGGAGGGCCAAAAAGAAAGAAAATTGAGGTGAGGCAAAGATATCTTCCTTACCTCAATCAGAAACTTATGTTGGATTATGTCAACGTAGAAGTTACTTGATAAACAACATTTCTTGATAAGTGGGCAGCGGCCAGAAACGATCGGCAATTTCACCTTCCAATGCGTCAGCATATTGGCGCACATCATTCATGAGAGGACAAAGATTATTTGCACAATACTGCATCTTCTCTTCAGTTGAAGCAAAATCATGCTTTGCCATCATAGCGCTCAATTTTGCGATCGCTGCCACCATCGAATTCGTCAGATCCGCCACTTTCTTAGCACTCTCTTTTTCGAGATCGATACCCAAACCCGTCAAACTGGCGATCGTCGAGGACAGCTTCGCTAAATACTCGATCGCTGCTGGATAAATGATAGTTTTAGCCATGCTCGCCACCAACTTAGCTTCTACTTCAATGGAGAGAATATACTGCTCTGCATAAACTTCAAAACGGCTTTCCAACTCAACAGGCGTTAAAACCCCAGTTTTTTGGAACAAGTCTTCTACATATTCAGCTTTAAGTGCGGGTAAGGCATCGGCGGTGGTCGGCAAATTGGCTAAACCTCGCTCCTCAACCGCCATTTTGTGCCATTCTTCAGAGTAGCCATTGCCACCGAAAATAACGGCACCATGCGCTTCCATGACTTCTTTCAACACGGTTAGGATTGCCGTATTGAGTTCCATTCCTTGGGATAATTCGTTTTCTAAATGGTTGCCGATCCAATCTAAAGAATCTGCCAGCATGGTATTGAGAACGACTAAGGGACCCGATACCGACTGGCTCGAGCCGACTGCTCGGAATTCAAAGCGATTTCCCGTGAACGCAAAAGGAGAAGTTCGGTTGCGATCGCCGGCATCTTTGGTCAGATGGGGCAGCACGTCAACCCCGAGATCCATGACCCCTTTTTTCTTGGAGTCGCTGACACTTCCGGTTTTAATTTGCTCGAAAACTTCTTCGAGTTGGGAGCCTAAATAAACGGACATGATAGCAGGAGGGGCTTCATTTGCACCCAATCGGTGATCGTTGCTGGCCGTTGCGATCGCCGCCCGCATCAGGGGACCGTACTTGTGAACCCCGCGAATGACCGCACCGCAAAAAACGAGAAATTGAGCATTGTCGTGAGGAGAATCTCCGGGATCGAGTAAATTCCCTTGGGTGGAATTCCCCACAGACCAGTTCACGTGCTTGCCAGAACCATTAATTCCAGCAAAAGGTTTTTCATGGAGCAAGCACATAAACCCGTGTTTTTTAGCGGTATGGCGCAGGACAGTCATGATCAATTGTTGATGATCGCTGGCCACATTTGCCGCTTCAAAATAGGGAGCAATTTCAAATTGACCGGGGGCGACCTCGTTATGTCGGGTTTTCGCTGGAATACCGAGTTTATAGAGGGTTTCTTCCACGTCCTGCATGAACACTTGCACCCGTTCAGGAATCGCACCAAAGTAATGATCGTCGAATTCCTGACCCTTGGCCGGTGCTTTACCAAATAGAGTACGCCCGGCTAAAAGGAGATCGGGACGTTGGCTGGCGAAGTTAGTATCGACTAAAAAATATTCTTGTTCTGCACCACAGCTAGAATTGACATGAGCAACATCAGTATTGCCTAAAAGTTTTAAAACTCTGTTGGCGGCTTTATCCATTGCTGCAATGGAGCGCAGGAGAGGAACTTTTTTATCGAGGGCTTCTCCGGTCCAAGAGACAAACACCGTGGGGATACACAATGTAGCCCCATTATCGGTTTCCATAATATAGGCGGGACTGGTGACATCCCAACCGGTATATCCTCGCGCTTCAAAAGTATCTCGGATGCCACCATTGGGGAAGGAAGAGCCATCCGGTTCTCCTTGCGCTAACACCTTGCCGGAAAATTCGGAAATAACATTACCATCTCCTTGTACGGAGATAAAGCCATCGTGTTTTTCTGCGGTCAGGTTGGTCATCGGGTAGAATACGTGGGCATAGTAGAGCGCCCCTTTGGACATGGCCCAATCTCGCATTGCCGTCGCAACGGCATCGGCAATGGAGGGGTCGAGTTTTTTACCGGTGATAATTGTTCTTTTAATCGATTTAAAAACAGCTTTGGGAAGCGTAGCCTGCATTTTACCAAGGTTAAAGACATTTTCTGCCCAGATTGTTTCTAGAGATTTTGGGGCTTTAGGGGGCATCGAGTCTCGATTGGCAATTTGATAAATTGCTTGGGTGCGGGCTGTATTTAGACTCATCGTTTTCTGCGGTATTTAAGGTCGTCCCACAATATCTAAATGCAGATCCTGAAAACGGCTACAAAATATACCAAAATCCAAATTTCTTAAGGATATGCCTCGGACTCGGTTTGGGAAAGTTGGCTGTAGCACAGTTTTTTGGGCAATGCGATCGCATTGCCCAATTTTTCATCAATTAATCTGAAAATTATTATTTATTGATGAAGTATTGCGATCGACAGTTAAACGCAATACTTCATTCAGATCGTGAAATCGGGTTAGCCCCTAATGGTCTGGTTAGACTCATTCTCTAAGCCGAACGCGAGTTTCCCCATTGCGAATTGATATTATCCACCCAACCCTTCAACAACAGGATGGAAGAAAAAGGCAAATCCTAAAATGGTATAAGTCGCTAATAACAATCCACCTTCGAGCCAATTGGATTTTCCGTCAGAACTGACCGAATTGGCAACTAAAACGGCAATCATAACCGCAACTAACTCAAAAGGATTAAAATTCAAATCCATCGGCTGCCCGATAAACCAACCCGCAATGACCAATACTGGGGCGACAAAGAGGGCTATTTGCAAACTAGAACCCATGGCCACGGAAACTGATAAATCCATTTTGTCTTTCATGGCAACCGTCACCGCCGTAGCGTGTTCGGCCGCATTGCCAATAATTGGTAAAAGAATGACCCCGGTAAAGAGTGCCGTCAACCCTAATACAGAAGTTGCTTCTTCGAGAGAATCAACTAAAAATTCCGATTCGAGAGCCACTAAGAGAGTAACAACAAATAACACGCCAATCCACAACAAAATATTAGGGGGTTCGTGTTCTTCTTCTCCTTCTTCGTCGGATTCAAACTCGGCAACACCAACATCGTAAAGATAGGCGTGGGTTTTCATAGAAAAGAATAATGTCAGGGCGTAAACCAACACTAAAACCACCGCTACCGCAATAGAAAGGGTTTGCAACAATGATTCCTCAATGCCTGAAGAAGTATACTGTACGGCGGTGGGAACGAGTAAAGAAATGACCGCCAAGTTCATGACCGAAGCATTCATACGGGCGGCGGTGGGTTGAAAGTCTTGTTCTTTAAAGCGCAACCCTCCAAGTAGCATGGAAAAGCCCATGACGAGGAGAAGGTTACTGATAATCGAACCGGTTATTGTTGCCTTGACCACTTCAATTAAGCCACTGTTGAGGGCAACCAGCGCAATAATTAATTCTGTGGCGTTGCCAAAAGTGGCATTTAATAAACCTCCCAAATTGGGTCCGACTACGATGGCAATTTCCTCGGTAGCTGTTCCCATTAGCGCCGCGAGGGGTATGATTCCCAGACCTGCCGTAATAAAGGTTGTTGCCGATCCCCAGCCCATAAAATGTGCAGCCACGGAAATGGGGATAAAAATTAATAAACTGTAAAGAATTTTGCTCATGTTTTCGAGAGGTATGCAATCCAAACTAGCCTCTAGGATAAGGGATATTTTTTCAATTGGTAATCGGTAATCGGTCATGGGCAATGGAGAAGCGGATTGGCAGGGATTGTAAATATAAAATCACAAAATTTAATACAACTTTTTTTAAAGTTGAGCCGTTCTTCCCCAATTATCTTAATTTGCTGTTAAGTTCCTTAACAAAATTGATAATTTATCTTAAAATTACGATTCAATAGAGGATGGTTAAATCGCTTAAAATTCCTGTTAATTTAATAAAGTTTTAAGGATTTCAAGAGATTGAGAATGAATTTTCTTGGTTTTTAATTCTGTTTGTTGTCATTACCTCAGTTCATCCTAGATTTCCTTGTTTGTTCCTATTGGGAGAAATTCATGCCTCAAGCCCAGACACAAAGCCACACTACCACTCAAGCGATCGCTGGCAATTCAACCGTTTCTATAACCCACCGCGTCCCAGCTACTGGAGTTTGCGTCACAGTTCACGGTCATTTCTATCAACCCCCCCGGGAAAATCCTTATCTCGATGCGATCGAACGTCAACCCAGTGCTTATCCCTGTCACGATTGGAATGAACGCATCCTCTACGAATGCTATCGCCCCAATGTTTTTTCCCGCATTCTCAACGAACGAGGAGAAGTCGTTAGCATTGTCAATAACTTCGAGTACATGAGTTTTAATGTGGGGCCGACCTTGATGTCATGGTTGAAACGCCACGATCGCGAGGTTTACCAAGGCATTATCGCTGCCGATCGCCAGAGTGGAGAACGCCTCAACGGTCACGGCAATGCGATCGCTCAAGCCTACAATCATATTATTCTGCCCCTTGCTAACGAACGAGACAAATACACCCAAGTTCGCTGGGGAAAAGCGGATTTTCGCTCTCATTTTGGTCGCGATCCCGAGGGGATGTGGCTGGCAGAAACGGCAGTAGACTATCCTACCCTGAAAGTATTGGTAGATGAGGGCATTCGCTTCATTATCCTTGCCCCTTCCCAAGCGGAACAATGTCGCCCCCTCCCCACGGAGGAGAACGCCGATCCCGACTGGTTGGCCGTGGGGGGATCTCAGATCGATCCCACCCGTCCTTATCGCTGTTTCCTCGAAGATGGTCGTTTTATTGACATCTTTTTCTATGACGGTCCCATTTCTCGGGATATGGGGTTTGATGAGGTTTTGAATAGTGCGGATAATTTTGCCGGACGCTTGGGACAAGCCGTGCGCCGTCCTTCTCAACTCATTTGCGTGGCGACGGATGGGGAAACCTTCGGCCATCACAAAGGCGGAACAGAAAAATGCTTGTCTTATTCCTTCGTTCAAGAGTTTCCCAACCGAGGTTGGACGGTGACGAATTTTGCCCATTACCTCGAGGAGAATGCCCCAGAGTGGGAAGTGGTGTTAAAACCCGTCACGGCTTGGAGTTGCGCCCACGGAGTCGATCGCTGGCAGGATGACTGCGGCTGCGGTGGGGGTGGGTTGTGGAATCAGAAATGGCGGCGACCCTTGCGAGAGAGTTTGAATTGGCTGCGCGATCGCCTCGGGGAGATTTACGAGACCTACGGGGGCAAATTTTTCAGCGAGCCTTGGGTGGCACGGGATGAGTACATTCAACTGATTCACGATCGCTCCCCCGAGAATACGATTAATTTCCTCTTCCGCAATCAAAATCATCCCCTCGAACCGGGAGAACAGGTCGATTCCCTGCGATTATTGGAGATGCAGCGCCAATCTTTACTCATGTTCACCAGTTGTGGTTGGTTCTTTGACGAACTTTCGCGACCAGAAGGGGTACAAATTCTCCGTTATGCCGCCCGGGCGATCGAATTGGCGGGGGATATTGCTGGGGTGCAATTAGAAGCAGAATTCCGCGATCGCTTGCAGGAAGCTCCCAGTAATGTAGAAATTTTCGAGAATGGTGCCGTTGTTTACGATAAGTTAGTAGTTTCTGCCCGTATTACTTTTGAGCGAGTGGCGGCACATTATGCAATCACTTCACTTTTCAAACACTATCAAAGCGAAGATCGGGTCTACTGTTACGAAGCCACGCAACTCGACTACCACCGCCAACAAATCGGGGCGTTAACCCTTGCCGTGGGACAGTTGCGTTTAATCTCGGAAATTACGCGGGAAAGCCAAGAGTTTATCTTTGCCGTACTGCATTTTGGCGGTTGGGATTTCCATTGTTGCATTCAGCCTTTTATCGGACGTTTGGCTTATTCGCAAATTAAGGATAAGTTGTTTGTTGCTCTCAATGATGCCAGTGTGGCGAAAACGCTCTTTGCTATGACCCGAGTGTTCGGCGATCGCGTCTTCGATCTCGAGACCCTCTTTGCGGAAGAACGTCAGTGGATTGTCCAACAGGTGGCCAATAAGAGCAAGGGAAACCTAGAACGGCTGTTTTCACAGGCATATCGGGATAATTATAGTCTCCTGCAAGCCTTTTATCGCGAAGAGTTGCCGGTTCCTCAAGAGTTGAAAGTCTCGGCGGAAATTGCCCTTTCTCATCGTTGTTTGCAAGCATTAGGAAAATTGGAGCAAGCCCGAGAAAGCGATCGCAAGGATATGTATCTAACGGAATTAGAAGCGATCGCGACGGAAGCGGAAAATATGCGTTGTCGTTTGAATCTTCCTGATGCCAAGCAGCTTTTAGAAGCGTTAATCATGCGGGATTGTCTGGCATTATTAGGGGAAGCCAATGCCGAGACAGTGCAAGAGGACAGCCAGCAAATTTCCCGCACGATCCAGTTAGGCGATCGCTTGCAAGTGGGTTTATCGTTGGATCGGGTACAGGAATATTATTTCCGATGTCTGCATGGGGATATTTTGCCGCAATGCGTTGTGGTTGAAGGAGACACAGTATCTTGTCCTTGGGATATTGTTAATGTTCCGATTTTATTAGATTTGGGTCGGCAACTCGCCGTTGATGTCAGTCAATGGGTGCGATCGTAATCGATTGAGTCACTCTCTAGGATTGGGTGCGTTACGCTAGGGTAACGCACCCTTTTTTTGGTTATATCGAGCTTGGTCAGATGGTACAAACCCCCGCTAGATCGACATCCCAAACCTTATCTCTCGAACTGCCCGAGGCGATCGCATTATTCGTTACTCACGACCAGTTTGCGGCGATCGCTGCTGCTAACCGAGATTTAAGACTAGAAAGAACTGCTAAAGGAGAATTAATTGTGAATCCACCCACAGGCTGGGAAACCGGAAAACGCAACTGGAATATTTCAGGGGAGTTATATTTGTGGTGGCGTAATTCTGGAGAACCCGGGGAAGCCTTTGACTCCTCTACTGGCTTCATTTTACCTAATGGTGCGATTCGTTCTCCCGATGCGTCTTGGGTGAGTCAAGAGCGTTGGGAATCGCTTATTTCGGACCGAGGAGGAGCATTTGCCCAACTTTGCCCGGATTTTGTGGTGGAGTTGCGATCGGGTTCCGATCGCCTTGAACTCTTGCAAGCCAAGATGAGAGAATATCTGGAGAATGGTGCGGTGCTGGGTTGGCTCATCGATCCGCAAAATCGACGGGTCGAAATTTATCGATCGCGATCGCCTGTAGAAATATTAGAAAATCCCACGGAGTTATCGGGAGAGGAAATATTATCCAATTTTCTGCTGAATTTGCGTCAGGTTTGGGGTTGAATGTCAACTAAATCGCAAAAATTTCCGATACGGCGATCTCAAGATCGGGAAAAGCTAAAGGAAAAACTGTTTCAGATGCCGAAAATTCAATTCTTTGCTGATATTCTCCCGACTCGGGAGAACGAAATACAATGAGCTTGCGATTTATGATATCTACAATCCAATATTCTGAGATTGTTTCTGCTGCATAAAGTTGCTTTTTCATAGAAAGATCGCGGTTTCGCGTTGCCTTGGAAACTTCTATTAATAGCTCGATATCTTCTGGAAAAGGATGGTGTTCGATATACTGCGATCGCGGCAATCGTGCTATAACAATATCTGGTTCGGGTTCGGAATTTGACAGGGTAATCGGTTTGCTTTCGCGAACATAGGCGCGTTCTGATAGGGAGCGATCGAGCTTTTTAACCAGATTTTCTGCAAAATAAACGTGTTCCGTTTCTTCTGGCGGCATTTCAACAATAAGTCCTGCAATTAATTCGACTCGACGATCGCACAGAAGACCTGCTTCAATAGCACGATGATATTCTTCTAGAGTAAAATGAGCAATTTCTGAAACGGCAATTGCCATATTTTTTCTCCTCATAACACAACTTTAGGCGATCGCAAACCAAGTCGATTCGGCTTGTCATTTTATTTTTATAGTGTAACACTTCAGCAATGGGCGTAATTGTCTATTTGAGAGAATCTTTCTGATTGTCGATCCGTCAGGGATTGAAAATCCCTGCCTCATACGAAAAATCCATTAAAATGGATTACAATTGCAAAATTCTACCTCATCAAATTGACGGGTGCAGTCCTCTTGAGAGGACTTTTTATATGAGACGGTGAATTTGATTCCCCGGCGGATCTCGCCTAGCGATCGCGGGTCTATTGGAGAGAATCTTTCTGATTGTTGAGCCGTCAGGGATTGAAAATCCCTGCCTCATACGAAAAATCCATTAAAATGGATTACAATTGCAAAATTCTACCTCATCAAATTGACGGGTGCAGTCCTCTTGAGAGGACTTTTTATATGAGACGGTGAATTTGATTCCCCGGCGGATCTCGCCTAGCGATCGCGGGTCTATTGGAGAGAATCTTTCTGATTGTTGAGCCGTCAGGGATTGAAAATCCCTGCCTCATACGAAAAATCCATTAAAATGGATTACAATTGCAAAATTCTACCTCATCAAATTGACGGGTGCAGTCCTCTTGAGAGGACTTTTTATATGAGACGGTGAATTTGATTCCCCGGCGGATCTCGCCTAGCGATCGCGGGTCTATTGGAGAGAATCTTTCTGATTGTTGAGCCGTCAGGGATTGAAAATCCCTGCCTCATACGAAAAATCCATTAAAATGGATTACAATTGCAAAATTCTACCTCATCAAATTGACGGGTGCAGTCCTCTTGAGAGGACTTTTTATATGAGACGGTGAATTTGATTCCCCGGCGGATCTCGCCTAGCGATCGCGGGTCTATTGGAGAGAATCTTTCTGATTGTTGAGCCGTCAGGGATTGAAAATCCCTGCCTCATACGAAAAATCCATTAAAATGGATTACAATTGCAAAATTCTACCTCATCAAATTGACGGGTGCAGTCCTCTTGAGAGGACTTTTTATATGAGACGGTGAATTTGATTCCCCGGCGGATCTCGCCTAGCGATCGCGGGTCTATTGGAGAGAATCTTTCTGATTGTTGAGCCGTCAGGGATTGAAAATCCCTGCCTCATACGAAAAATCCATTAAAATGGATTACAATTGCAAAATTCTACCTCATCAAATTGACGGGTGCAGTCCTCTTGAGAGGACTTTTTATATGAGACGGGGAATTTGATTCCCCGGCGGATCGCAAGCGAGCAAGACTGATTGCTATACTAAAATAACCTCTTGCAAGAACGCGAGATTGTCTGGAAACGGTTATGGCAAAGCAAAAAAAAGGGTTTGGCAAGAAAAAGGAAATACCGACACGGAATGCGCGTAAATTGATGCTTGCATTCAGAAAATGTATGGCCGAGACAAAGAACAGTAAAACTGAGGCACATCACTTTTTTAAGTCCCATTTAACTCAGTTAGATGAATCGTTATTAGAGGCATTACCTTTGGTGTTTGGGAAATTCATCGCGAATCAAACATCGACAGAGCAACAAAAGAATGCGGCATTATTTTGTATTTTTGGTGCTTTTATTCAGGAATTTCCTTTAGGGGAGCGCCAAATCAATTTAGAATTGAGCATTGCAGCTTCTCAACTGGCACAAAAAATTTATACCCCCTCTGCATTCCACCAAGATTGGGCAATGACGCAAAACAACCTCGGACTTGCCTACAATAACCGAATCCGAGGAGAGAGGGCTGATAACCTCGAAAAAGCGATCGCTGCTTATGAGTTAGCTTTGCAGGTTTATACTCGCTCTGCATTCCTCGAAAAATGGGCAATGACGCAAAACAACCTCGCAATTGCCTACAATAACCGAATCCGAGGAGAGAGGGCTGATAACCTCGAAAAAGCGATCGCTGCTTATGAGTTAGCTTTGCAGGTTTATACTCGCTCTGCATTCCTCGAAAAATGGGCAATGACGCAAAACAACCTCGCAATTGCCTACAATAACCGAATCCGAGGAGAGAGGGCTGATAACCTCGAAAAAGCGATCGCTGCCTATGAGTTAGCTTTGCAGGTCAGAACTCCCTCTGCATTCCCCGAAGATTGGGCTGGAACGCAAAACAACCTTGCAAATGCCTACGGTGACCGAATCCGAGGAGAGAGGGCTGATAACCTCGAAAAAGCGATCGCTGCCTATGAATTAGCTTTGCAGGTTTATACTCCCTCTGCATTCCCTCAAGATTGGGCGCAAACTCAAAGCAATTTAGCAGAAACGCTAACAAAACGTGCCGAACTAACCGAAAATAGCCAAGATTTAGATACAGCAATTAATTTGCTCCAGTCAGCCCTAGAAGTTTCACCTGTTGGTAGTCCAGACTTCATTGATTCTCAATATTGTTTGGGAACAGCCCTTTCTCGTCGCTACGAGTACAGCCAAAACCCTAACGACTTAAAAGCTCAACAGGCTTATCAAACTGCCTTAGATGCTATTAGCCCCGAACATTACGATCGCCAACAAATATGGCAAGCACTTCCTGCCACCCAATCAATCTTGGGGAGTCGCCTGATCGACGACGGACAATATCAAGACGGATTGCAACTCCTACTCGATAGCGTCCATAAACTCAGTACGGGAAGCGATCTCCATGCCCACGCAAACGCCCTCTTGCAAACCGGACGCGCCCATGAAACCCTCTGCGATTGGGATAATGCTCGTATTGACTACCGCGATGCTTTGCGCCTATACGAGCATTTAAACGATGCCCTCGGAATTGCCCAAAGTCACGAAGGCTTGGGAAGCATTTTCGTTTCCAAAGGACTGCTGAAAAAAGGGATCGGCGAACTCCAGATCGCTCGCGAAGGTTACAATCAGTTAGGAGAAAGCGATCGCGCCGCCAGAATCGACCAACGCTATCAAGCCGCCCAAAACGCCTTTTGAAAGATCGTAGTGCTGAAGTGGGTGCCAGTAACATATTTACAGCTAAAGTCAGCGAGAAAAACATCCCCATTCATAAACTACAATATTCTACTGTTAGCTTAGATACGCTTTTAGAACGGGCGCAAGAGAAATATCCCGATGGGGTTGTCATTGCGATCGACGACCTCGACAAACAGAACCCTCGTCAAGTACGAGAACTGATGCACGACGCGCAAGGAATGCTAAAAGGACGAGCGTGGTTCATGCTAACGGGTCATCCTTACGGCATGACCGGAGATTTATTAACCGACGAACGGGGCTTATTTGACCTGAAACTCTCACTCAAAGAATTCGACCAAGAAACGACCTATCAAATGCTGATCAATTATCTCAATAGTGCGAGAATTGATAATGATTGCCGCGATCGCGAAAATCCCCGTTGTGTTTTGCCCTTCACCCCCGAAACTGCAAAACGCCTCTGTGCCATATCCCTCGGTAAACCTCGCCGTTTCAATCGTTTGGGGCGTGCGATCCTCTCCACAGCAGCAGATTTAGAAGCGGATGCTATTACCCCAGAAGTTCTCAAGCAAGGCTTAAAAGCTGCCTCGCGTACCTTCCGAGAACAAGCCGCATTAGATGCGAGAGAAGAACAAGTGCGCCTTTTCTTAGCACAACGCGGGCAATTATCCGATGAAGAAATATTAATAGAAGATCTCCAACAATTGGGCTTTCGCAGTTTTAGCGAACTGATGCCCTTTTTAGAACGCTTGGAAGATGCAGACCTCGCCCAAAGAAGCGATCGCGACGATGCCACCGTTTACGAATCTCTCCCGCTACCCTCTGAAGAAGATGCAATAGATAGGGGAGAGAATGCCCCCTAAAGCCGTCCTTGTAAGAAATAGGTTTTCATATTCCCCTTACCTTTAATGGCAATTTCCCCGCGTTCCTCAAAAAAGAACTTATCTTTAATCAGTTCGTAAGTGTCCTCCGTAACTTGAATCGCATTCGACTTGCTTTGAGATTCCATACGAGAAGCCACATTCACCGTATCTCCCCAGAGATCGTAAATAAATTTATTAATCCCGATAACTCCCGCGACCACCGGCCCCGTATTGATACCGATGCGAACCTCGAACGGTTGCCCATCCTCTCGCCGAAACTTAGAGATAGCCAACTGCATATCTAACGCCAGATCCGCGATCGCTTCGGCATGATTGGGAGTCGTATCGAGGAGTCCCCCCGCTACCATATACGAATCGCCGATCGTCTTGATTTTCTCCACACTGTGCCATGTTGCTAACTTGTCAAAGGCAGAAAACATTTCATTGAGCAAATCCACTAACTCCGTTGGCGAAATTGTCGCTGAGAGAGAGGTGAAATCGACGATATCTGCAAACAAAATCGAAACGCGATCGAATCGTTCCGCGATGGATTTCTCGTTTTGTTTGAGCCGTTCTGCGATCGCTTTCGGTAAAATATTCAACAACAAGCGGTCTGATTTTTCCCGCTCTATCTGTAGGGCATCTTGCGCTTCCTGTTGCTTGGTAATATCGGCGACAGTCCCTTCGTAATATAAGATATTGCCATCATTATCCCGCACCACCCGCGCATTTTCCGAAGTCCAAATCAAACTATTATCCTTGCGTCTGACCTGTGCTTTAAAACCCGTGACGGAACCCTTGCGTTCGAGGCGTTCTCGGAAAGAAGCCCGTAACTTGGGAGCGACATAGCAGCGATCGATTTGGGGCATCAAAGCCGCCATCTCTGCAAAAGACTCATAACCAAACATGGCCACCAGAGCCGGATTTGCACTGATATAGCGTCCATCTCGCGTGGATTGGAAAATCCCCTCCGCCGCATTTTCAAAGATGCTGCGGTATTTTTCCTCAGCCTTTTCTACCTTCAATTGCATCTGTTTGCGCTTGGTAATGTTCCGCGCCACCCAGATGACGCAATTATTAGGCAAAGGCGAAACACTGGCAGAAAACCAAACGGTGCGATCGGATGAAGGGAAATCTATTTGTTGCGTAGCATCCAAACTATATTCAATATAAACGGTTTCCTCAGTTTCCAAAGCTTCTTGGATATGATCGAGGAAAATTTGTGCCTGTTCTGGGGAGAATACCTCGCGGACGTTTTTGCTCAGCAATTCTGCTTTGGGACTGTAAATTGTTTCCGAGTTTGTGGTCACGATTTTGGCATAATGTCCCTCGGCATCGAAGACGGTAATAATATCTGTCATGGCAGCAAAGAGGGCTTTCAGTTCTGCTTCCGAGGTGCGTAAAGCCGATTCAATACGCTCTCGTTCGCCAATTTCGAGGAGTAATTGCAAGTTTAACTGTTGTAATTCATTAGTACGTTGCTGTACTCGCGTTTCTAGCTCTTCATTGAGCTTTCTCAGTTTCTCTTCCGCTTGCTTGCGATCGGTAATATCTTCAACCGTCCCTTCATAATAGAGAATCTTGCCCTTTTTATCCCGCACCGCCCGAGCGTTTTCGGAAATCCAGCGTAATTTCCCATCTTGGCGGCGCACTTCTGCCTCAAAACCAACGACACCGCCTTCAGTTTCAATCGTATGGGTGAAAATGCGACGGCGTTGAGGATCTACATATAAGCGTTCCTCTAAGTTGTCGAGGTTGGCGATTAAGTCTTCTGGAGAAGCATAGCCGTAAATTCTCGCCAGAGCCGGGTTTGCACTGAGATAGCGACCCTCGGGGGTAGTTTGGAATATCCCCTCGACGGCATTTTCAAAAATGGTGCGATATTTGGCCTCTGCTTTTTGGAGAGCTTCTAAGGCTTGCTGGCGATCGGTGACATCAATGCCGACGGTAAAGGCGGCGCGTCCTTCATCGTATTTTTGGGCAGCAATTAAATAGTTGCGCGGTTCTCCATCGACAATGGTTTCCACTTCGCGAAAATTATCTTGTTCCGGGCTGGCAAAAAAGTTACTGACAAACTCATTAAAGTCCTCGCTGGCTTGTAAAAATCCCAAATTTTGTCCCGCAAAGGCTTCGACGGGAAGATCGAAAGTGTTCGCTAAATGGCGATTAACTCCCAAATAGCGCAGGTCGGCACTAATCCAAGAAACAATTCCCGGTACGGCTTCTAATACTGCTTGTAATTGGTCTTTGGTAAAGTGTAAATCTTCGATCGCGCGTTGGCGATCGGTGACATCGATGCCGACGGTAAAGGCTGCTGCACCATCGTCATATTTTTGTGCGGCAATTAAATAATTGCGGGTTTCCCCATCGACAAGGGCTTCTACTTCGCGAAAATTATCTTGTTCGGGGGCTGCAAAAAAGTCCTGCACGAATTGGTTAAAATCATCGCTGGCTTGCAAGAAACCAATATTTTTCCCTGTGAAGTCTTCGGGAGTCAGGTTAAAGGTTTTGGCTAAATGGCGGTTAACACCCAAATAACGTAGATCGGCGCTAATCCAAGAAACAATCCCCGGTACTGCTTCTAAGACTGCTTGCAGTTGCGCTTTGGAACGGGCAAGGGCATCGAGAGCTTCTTGGCGTTTGGTGACATCAATGCCAACAGTAAAGGCTGCTTTGCCGCCATTGTATTTCTGGACGACAATCAGGTAAGTTCGCGAACTTCCTTGGACGTGGGAGGTGATTTCGCGAAAGTCTTCCATCACCTCGCTGGCAAAAAAGTCGCGAATAAAACTGATAAATTCTTCGCTGGCATTTAAAAAACCAATATCCTGTCCGATGAACACGTCGGGTTTGAGGTTAAACATGCCGGCGAGGTGATGATTGACTCCCAAATAGCGCAGGTCGGCACTAATCCAAGAAACGATTCCCGGTACGGCATCTAAAATCGCTTGCAGTTGGTCTTGGGCGGCACTGAGGGCATCTTCGACGTGTTGGCGTTCTACCACTTCCCCGACGAGGCGATCGCTGACATCTCTGAGAGCCGAGGTTCGTTCCTGAAATTGCTGTTGGAATTCGAGTAAATATTGTTCTCGTTGCCATTCGTTCTGTTTTTGCGTGGTGATATCGCGAACGATCCAGATCGCTTCATTCTCATTAATCGGAGAAATCACCGCAGAAAACCAAGCGTTTTCCCAACGATACTCGAATTGAACGGGATGTTTTTCCTCGATGGCAGTCCGAATGTAGCCGAGAAAGCGATCGGCTTGGTCTCGGGGAAAAATTTCGTGTAAGGTTTTCCCAATTAAATCGTGAGAAAAGGGCGGTAGAGGCTGCGTCGGTGCAACCCGCAAATAACAGCCGCGAGCATCGGTAATCACGATCGCATCGCTGGTGGCGGCAAATAAGGCTCGCAATGCACTGCCATATTCTTGTACTGCTGCTTCAATTTCTTGCCGTTTCGCTCGTTCTCCTTCCAGTTCGGCAATGAGATTATTCGGAATTGCCTGTTGCTCGTTATCTGCTGCTGATTGTCTCTGAACTGGTGACTGGTGACTGGTGACTGGTGACTGATGATTGGTGACTGGTGACTGGTGACTGGTGACTGGTGACTGATGATTGGTGACTGGTGACTGGTGACTGGTGACTGGTGACTGTTTAACGGGTGATGGTAAACAGCCGAGCCAAGGTAGGGGATTTAGGGCGCGATCGCTTTCATAAAGGACGTGAAAACTGCGATCGCGGTAACACCCGATAAATAAAGGGCGAGCGAGGTGTTGGTTGGGGGTAAGACGAACAATTCGTCCGGCTTCCTTGCCCGTTTGCCCGATCGCAGCAGCTCGAAGGCGATGGACATCGAAAGAACCCGCCGCTTCTACGGCTTGTTTCCAGAGATAAACTTGGGTGTAAGCGGCGGCGGCAATTTCGTTGGCGGGAACAAAGGAAGAAGGGGAAAGCGTTGGGGACGGGTTGGGAAAATATGGACTGAGAAAGAAATGTCCCTCGGCCAAATCATTGAAATTCTCAATGTCAGCTAAGGTCAGATTGAGGGCAAAAATAGGGAAGTTTTCGGGATTGAGATTGGCGTTTTGATAGGTCTGGTAGAGATTGTCAGCTTCACCCCCACGGGTATCGATAACAATATCGGGTTGCTCTTTAGCGATCGCGCCTAATAATTCCTCCCAATTCGTATTTTCATCAACTGTTGTCAGAGAAATATCCTCTCGTCTTGGCCATTGTTCGACAAAAATTTTTCCCGTGCGTTGAGAGAGAAGTTCCGTTGAATTGATTAAATAACACCGTTTCCGTTCGGTTTCTTGCAACCAAGCGATCGCGGCCTCGACCCGTTGGTTGGGACAGGTACCGGTATAAAAGACGCGAGAAAAGGTTTCGCCACCGGGATAGCGATCGGCATGCCACAGGAGAATATTGGCAGTCTCAACGAGGGAAAACAATCTTTGGCGTAGCGTTTCAGACGTTCCCCAACTAAAAATTGCTTTCACCCTCGGATCTTCTAAAAGAGTTTGCGTTTGGCGTTCTAATGCCTCGGGATGATTCACTTCAACCGTTGTCATTGGTTCGATCGCTTGACCGAGAATGCCCCCTGCTCCATTGATTTCCTCGATCGCTGTCGAGATGGCTGCGGTAATGAGTTTTGCTGAGGATATCTTCTGCGTTTGCTGCTCGTTTTGCTGGAGGGAAAAAATACCAACGCGAAGGGCTGGGGATGCCGCGTGTTTCATAAGATCCTTATCCTCTACAGAGTGAATATTCAAAGCGCGAGGACTGACATTTGCTTCCTCAACATGAAAGCGGGGTAGAGCATCCAAATCCAAATAATTGGGAATCTCAAAACTTGACATGATAATGGGTTGGGATTTTAGGGAACATCCGAGAGTCGTTAGCGATCGAACTTTTTTTTGATACACCCAAAATTTCCTGAATTCAGGAATGACTTGCTTTTTTCTTTCTGCGAGTTTTTTCTTTGTTGCCGAAGGATGCCCCTATTTGCGTCGAGTTTATGCCTCGATCTTCGGTAAATGCACGCTTTTCTTAACACCTTATCTTGCTATGATACCCTGAAATTGATTGATCGACATAGGGGTACGAACCCGAATCGCCATCGACTGCGAGGGTTCGATGCAATCTCTCGTTGAGGTATTATTGATTGTTCATTGAGAAGCGATCGCGGGAAGACTAAGGTTGATGAGAAAAGATTCGTTCTCGTTTTCGAGGTTGGTTTCCTTTCGCCACTAAACTAAAAATGATTATGGAGCAAAGCGATCGCAGTCCCATCACCTATCAAAATCGACTCTTTTGTCGTTTGGACGGTTTGACCTCGGAAGAACGAGAAAAACGGCACTTGCAGAGATTAAACCAATTGGGATTATTAAATTCTGAGACCATTCCTATTTTTGATGAAGCCGTACAGACTGCTGCTCGCTTTATCGGCTCGAATTCCTCCCATGAGGTCGTTTCAGGATCGTCTCAATTTCCCGAAATGCCAATTTGTTTTATCGGTATTCAGGTGCAGAACGAATTATGGCTGAAATCTGCATGGGGATTATCTCAACTCGGTTTGAGGAACGATCTGGCTGTTTTTCGCAAATTCCCGCACTCCGAATCATTTTGTCAGTATGTTATTGATGCGGCCAGTCCTTTGAGCATCGCTAATATTGCCGAAAACTCCAATTTTGCTCGTAGTTTATTGTTCCAGTATTACGGCATTCACGCTTATTTGGGCGCACCGCTCATTGCTCGCTCGGGGGACTGCATTGGGGCGATCGCGGTGATGGATTTAGCGCCTCGCGAATTTAGCGATCGCGAGCTTGATTTTTTAACTCTAACCGCACGATGGTGCGTGAGTGAATATGAAGGCTCCCTAACGCTACCTGCTCCGATAACCTCTGAAGATGCTTATCTTTCTCCACTCGGTTTGGTATCTCCTGCTGAGAAAATTGCTCTCACTTTGGCCAAAAGTGAGAACGGAATGATTGCACTTTCGCCCAACCTCTTGAAAATGCGTTTGATGGTGGGACTGACGGAGGATTTGCGCAACCCGTTAACCTCTGTGATCGGCATGGCTCGCGTCTTGGAACAGGAAATTTACGGTCCTCTGACGGACAAGCAAAAAAAATATCTCGACATCATTCATACGAGCGGTCAAGATTTGCTCTCTCGCGTAGAAGAGATGCTGGCTGTAGGAGTCCTAGACCCCAACAACGAGCGATTGCAACTTTCTCCAGTGGATGTGGAGATGCTTTGCCAGCAATCTCTCAATCAATTACAATCCCTTGCCGAGCAAGAGAAGCAAACTTTGCGATTGTCGATCGAGCCGGGTAACCGGATCTGGTTGCTCGACAAAGATAAATTACGTCAAGCATTGTATTTTCTAGGTTACAGTCTCATTCAAGCAACGGTTGCGGGGAGCGAGATTCACGTTCATATCTGTCGTAAAATTGAAGATCCCGTTAATCTCCTCCCAGTTCTCAATATTGCTTTCTGGGCGGCTCATCCCTGTTGGCAAGAGACGACACCTCCGACCTCCACTCCGACTCAAAATGAACAATCGCCCCAAAAAACTCTGGCTTTGCTGCTCGAAACGTTACAAACAAATAAACGCGATCGCAAGTTAACTGAAGAGGCAGGACGAGAGACCCTCGGGCTATTGTTAAGCTGTCAGTTAATGGAAATGCACGGAGGGCAAATTACTGTGGAGAAATCCCGAGAAGGTGGCTATCGCTATGTCTTCAAAATTCCCCAACTCGAGCAGTCTCACCAGTTAACCATCCATAATTAACGATCTGAGAGTCGGTTCTTTCTTTCGCTGCTCAAACAAAGTTTAAGAATAGCGGTAACTCAGTCTGGGTGCATGCGAGGAGAATGAAAGACCTCGATGGGGGAGCAAAGATGTCAAAATAGAAAAGTCAGAAGCAAGGGAGTTAATGCTGATGGAACGTTTGCCAAGGGATAGAGGTGCTAAGGTGCGTCCGAGAATGACAGGTTTGCTTCTCGTTCTGGTTTTAATAGTCCTCATTGGCTTAACTCCTGCCATTCGTACTCTAACGGAGTTGTGGTGGTTTGAAGCTGTTGGCTATCGCGAAGTCTTTTGGACGTTGCTGCTGGGGCGATCGCTATCTTGGGCGCTCGTCTTTCTGGTTTTTGCTCTTTTTCTAGGTTTTAATTATCGCCTTGCTCTATATTTAACGCGAGAGCAGACTTTTCGGTCTCTCCCTGCCAGCAATTATTATAAGATTCCTCCCGATGCCGTGGGTCAGTTGTTTAATTTTCTGGCGACTGCAGCGATCGTCTTCTTGGCTTTAATTGCGGCGGCAGCAAGTACGGATATTTGGGAAACTGTCCTAAAATTTTTGCGAGGAACAGATTTCACCACTTTCGACCCGATTTATCAGCGCAATATTGGTTTTTATATCTTTCAACTCCCTTTCTATGTCAGTGTAAGAAATGGATTATTGGCTTTATGTCTCGGAGGATTGGCTCTTTCAATTCCCGTTTATTTATTCAAAGGAAACATCGATCTCAGTCGAGGATGGGCGAGGTTATTCGCAGGCCGAGTGAAAGCACATTTAATGAGTTTATTGGCAGCGATCGCAGTTTTGGTTGCTGTTAGCTATTGGCTGCAACGCTATCAGCTTCTTTATTCTACCGAGGGGGTTGTTTTTGGCACAGGATATACGGATGTTCATACCCGCCAGATCGCTCTCATTTTGATGGGATTTTTAGCGCTTACTCTCGCTGTTATTTTCTTGGTTTCTATCGGTCAAAGTCGCTTGACTTTGCCGTTATTCTCCGTTGGAATATATATCGTAATCTCGTTTATTTTTCAAGGCTTAATTCCTATTTTAGAACAGCAATTAGTGGTTTCTCCTAACGAGCTTACTAAAGAAAAACCCTATATCGAACATAATATTAAATATACGCGCAAAGCCTACGGGTTGGATCGGATAAAAACTCAACTTTATGAAGTTAAATCTAATCTAGATCTACAAACTTTGGCAGAGAATTCGGCAACGATTGATAATATTCGTTTGTGGGACAATCGCCCCCTTTTAAGTACCTACAAAGAACTACAAGAAATTCGTCCTTATTATCACTTCAAAGATGTCGATATCGATCGCTATACTATCGATAATACTTATCGACAAGTGATGCTTTCTGTACGAGAACTCGCTTACGATCAAGTACCTCCACGCGGTCAAACATGGGTTAATCAACATTTAAAATATACTCATGGTTATGGTTTAGTGATGAGTCCTGTTAATCAAGTGAATCCTGAAGGCTTACCAAAATTATTAATCAAAGATATTCCGCCAATTGCGACAACAGATTTAGAGATTGAAGAACCGCGAATTTATTATGGAGAAAATACCGATCGCTATATTTTTACTGGCATGGATACCGATGAATTTGACTATCCTGACGGTAAAAAAAATGCAGCCTATCGGTATTCTGGAGCAGGTGGTGTTCCCATTCCGGGATTTTTTAATCGTCTCATTTATGCGTTTCATTTTGGCGATTTAAAACTTTTAATATCGGGTTATTTTACTCCCGATTCGCGTATTTTATACCACCGTCAAATTCGCGATCGCGTCCAGAGAATTATTCCTTTTCTTCAACTCGATCGCGATGCTTACCCGATTATTGTGGACAAACGATTAAAATGGATCTTTGATGCTTATACAACAAGCGATCTCTACCCTTATTCCGAGCCTTCTTTTGAACCCGCTATTCCGAAATTAAATTACATCCGCAATTCCGTCAAAATTGTAGTCGATGCCTATGATGGAACAATGCAGTTTTTTGCAATGGATGAAGACGATCCAATATTGACAACATATCGTCGTATTTTTCCTCATCTTTTTCAATCTTCCGAGGAGGTTCCTGCGGCAGTTCAAGAACATTTTCGCTATCCCATCGATCTTTTTAACATTCAAGCCCAAAAGTATCTTGTTTATCACATGACCAATCCCGAAGTATTTTACAACCGGGAAGATATGTGGGCAATTCCTTTACAAATTTATGAAGGGCAAAAAGAAAAAATGAATCCTTATTACACAATTATGCGCCTTCCTCAATCCAAACAAGAAGAATTTGTCTTAATTCTGCCCTTTACTCCGGTAGAAAAATCAAATATGGTAGCTTGGATGGCGGCTCGTTCCGATGGGGAAAATTATGGAAAAACCCTCGTTTATGAATTTTCTAAACAACAGCTTATTTTTGGACCCATGCAGCAGGAAGCTCGGATCGATCAAAATCCCACAATTTCGCAGCAGTTAACGTTATGGAGTCAAAAAGGATCGAAAGTTATTCGAGGGGATTTGTTAATTATTCCCATTGAAGATTCTTTACTTTATATCGAACCCGTCTATTTACGAGCAGAAACAGGACAGTTACCAGAACTCAAACGAGTGATTGCTATTTACGATCAAAAAAGCGTCATGGAAAATAGTTTAGAATCTGCTTTAGCGGCGCTTTTTGGTTCTGCGTCTCCGACGAGTTCTCAACCACAAAAAGAAAATGAAAATAACACTGAAACCTCTTCATTGGTTCAATCTGCGTTAGAAACCTATCAAAAGGCACAAGAATCTTTAAGAACTGGAAATTGGTCGGAATACGGTCGCTTCAATCAGGAGTTGGAGCAGATTTTGTTACGCTTGAATCGGGAGTAAAAAACGCGATCGCATTCTGAGCTCACCAGAGATTTTTAATCAACTATAGACAAAATAACAGCTTAGTTTTCCCGATGGCTACCTTCATTGCTTCAGCCAAAAAACCTGAAGAAAAAGAGGCTTATAGATTTCTAAAACACCGGGTAGAACAAAAGGAGCTTGATTAAGCAGTGCGATCGCCTTATTAACTAATATCAGCAGTTTGTGGCGCGATCGCGACAAAATATTACAATCTACCCCATTGGGGGATTCAGAGCCAGTGGGAGTGATGTAGACTTTATTACCACAGTTTAGGATGGTTAACGGAGCTTCACGAGCATGGGAGAGACATGGAAATCAACGGCAATTATTACGGGCGCATCATCGGGAGTCGGATTGTATGCGGCGAAAGCACTAGCAGCAAAAGGCTGGTTTGTGGTGATGGCTTGTCGGGATATTATCAAAGCGAAAAAAGCCGCGCAAGATTTACAAATCCCTGAAGAAAACTATACCGTCATGGAGATTGATCTCGCATCCTTAGATAGCGTGCGTCAATTTGTCAAAACCTTTCGAGAAAGCGAGCGATCGCTAGAAGCTCTCGTTTGTAATGCGGCGGTTTATTTACCTTTACAAAAAGAACCTCTCCGCAGTCCCGACGGCTATGAATTAAGCGTTGCGACTAATCATCTCGGGCATTTCTTGCTCTGCAATCTCATGTTAGATGATTTGCGGAGATCTCCCGTCCCGACAAAACGGCTGGTAATTTTAGGCACTGTTACCGCCAATAGTAAAGAATTAGGGGGTAAAATTCCCATTCCTGCACCTCCCGATCTCGGTGATTTGCAAGGATTTGAAGCAGGGTTCAAAGAGCCGATTGCTATGATTAACGGTAAAAAATTTAAGTCTGGGAAAGCCTACAAAGATAGCAAGCTCTGTAATATGCTCACTGCACGAGAATTGCATCGCCGCTATCACAATACAACGGGGATTGTCGTCAGTTCCATCTATCCCGGTTGCGTCGCAGATACTCCTCTATTCCGCAATCATTTCCCTCTCTTTCGTACAATTTTTCCTTGGTTTCAAAAGAATATTACCGGCGGTTATGTCACTCAAGAACTCGCAGGAGAAAGAGTTGCGGAAGTTGTCGCCGATCGCAACTATACTAAATCGGGAGTGCATTGGAGTTGGGGAAATCGCCAGCAGGAAGGCCGTGAAGCCTTTGTACAGGAACTTTCCGCCGAGGGGAGCGATGATGCTAAGGCCAAGAAAATGTGGGATTTAAGCGAAAAATTAGTTGGGTTGGCTTAGTCAAATCAAAATAAACTTAACTGTTTAGGGGGCATTTTTAAACGATTCCACGGCAATTCTGGAACGGATGTCCCCTGTTTTTCTAATAAGGCTTGAAAATCTCGTGCGGTGTGGGGAGAATGTTCTTCTTCGGGACAGTGAACGAAAAAATAAATCGTTTTTCCTGCTTGCAACCAGCGATCGATTTGTTGCGCCCACTCTTGCAGAAAGATTTGATTAAATTGAGATTGAGGATGGGAAATAAAGCGAATGAGACTAAAATCGCTGGTGACAATTGGCTGTAAAGGAACATCGGGTTTGCGGGTGCGGGAATGCAATTGCGGATCGTCGGAAGATTCATAAACGGGACGGGTATCGAGGAGGACTCGTCCAATATTGAAGGTTTGCAATAATTGATTTAAGCGATCGCAATTTGGCTCTTTAAACCAATCAATATGGCGTACTTCTAGGGCGAGTTTATAGTCTTTTCGAGGAAGTTGCGAGAGGAAAGATTTAAGGTCTTCAAATGCTTCTGGGCTATAACTGGGAGGAAGTTGAATGAAGGTGACACCCAAGCGATCGCCGAGTCCTCTCATTCGTTCTAAAAAAGCGATCGCGTCTGCCAATTTCGGTATTAATAAATCGCCGTGAGTAACGGTTTTCGGCATTTTAGGGCAAAAATGAAATCCCGGTGGCATTTGAGCCGCCCAGCGCTCTATAACTTCGGGATTTGGGACTGCGTAGAAGGTGGTGTTGCCCTCGACGGCGGTGAAGCGATCGGCATACAAGCGCAAAAAATCTCCCTGTTTCGTTTTCTCTGGATAAAAATCTCCCACCCATCCTTTATACGACCAAACTGCACACCCCAAATAAAAACTCATCTTTTGTTATTGGTTATCTGTTGTTGGTTATAGGGTTAATTATATCACTCTGCTCATTATCTTTATTTTTGGATGATTTTTAATATATTTTTGGATTTCAAGATCGATAAAATCATGCCGGAATATTCTGATGTGCGATCGCACATTTCCTCTACCCGTTTTTTCAAAAGTTGTTTCAGCATGGGATCGGATTCTTTTTTATACCGTTCTATCACATGATTTAAGTCTTCTATTTTTTCGATTTTTCTCAAAATTAGAGGTGTTCTGGTACCATTATGAAGTTCTAGAATTTTTACGCTGATTTCTGCTCTCGATTCACCACTTTTCCAACCAACAGTAGCTCCATAATGTTCGATTAGAGATTCTACATCATCTTTGTAAGGATCTAAAAATTCTTGCCCTTCTTTATAATAGTCTCTTTTTCTACGATTACATTCAGAGCAAGCAATTGTTAAATTGTGCCAAGTAAAATGTAGGCTTTTATTTTTAGAGGTTGGAATTTTATGTTCGATATCACCCGGAGTATTCTGTCCTATTTTGCTCTCGCAATAAATACATTTATCACCAGTCTCTTTTTTTAAAGTGTCTTTGATTTCCTTATCGCGATATTTAGTTTTCTTATAGTCATTTTTAGGATCTGCCAAATAATCTTGTAGCCATTTTTCTTTATTTTTAGATAAAATTTCAGGTTCGTCTAATTTTTGCAAATTTCTCATTTCTTATTGATACTTAATTTTAATGAAAGTTAAATTCTGAAATCTGATCGGAGATTCCTAAATCTTCTAACAATGCAAATAAATGATTTGCTCTTTCTTCCGGTGTTTGTTCGTCAAGAGATTCGAGCAATTTTTTTACTCTCTCTTCTACCCAAACAGGTAAATTAGAGGGAACATCGAGGATCTCTCTCAGAATTTTATTAGGAGTTCCCGATAAATCTGCTTCTTCAATCTTAAGAGATTCAACTCGATTATTTTCATTATATATCAATCCATAAACATTGGCTTCTGGCATTGAAGAAACAACAAAAGGACTATGAGTTGCAATAATAAATTTGTATTTTGGGAATGCTTTTGCTAAAGAAGGTAACAAGGTTCTTTGCATACTGGGATGTAAATGATTTTCAGGTTCATCTATTGTAACAGTACATTGTTCTTTATCTGCTCCATACATATGAATTTGCCATGCCATACCTAGTAAAGCATTAATTCCTCCAGACATAGCATCTAAGGAAAAATCCCCCGATCGTGTTATGAGAACAACATCAGGCATTCTAATTTCAATTTTCTCAAATCCAATACTTTCAGGCATTATTTTTCTTAAGATTTCCTGAAACTCTTCAAAGACCTTGAGATATTCTTGATTTGGTATAACAGCTTGATTACCATATCCAAATAATGCAAGAGAAATTAAGGATTGTTTTAAGATTAATCCTGGGTTTCTCACATTGTCTGAATTGTATGAGGCGAACAAAAAACTTTGATAATCTTGATACTGTTGTTGGATCGTTTTCGGATTTGTAGGAATTTGAGCTACCTGTTGATAAGTAGCATTAGGTCGATGCGAAGGAATATGCAAACCTATAACGCTTTGCATATTCTGAAATGTTAGATTGTATCTGGCATTTACAATTTCTTTGGTTTGTAAATTAGATTTAACACCATTGCTATATTCAATATGACCAATTAGAATTACATTATTACTGCTTTTCGATTCTGGGCTTTCAAACAATTTGAATATATCAGAGAAAAATTTCTTTTTCGTTTTCTTATTGATAAATGGAGTTGATACAAAATTCATATTCCAGCCAAAATGTCTGTTCAATATATTTAAAATAGTGGTTTTTCCGCATCCATTTTGACCTGTTAAAACTGTAACTTGATTGCTCAAATCAAGATCGATCAAATTAAATTGTCTCCAGTTGTCAAGATGAATCTTAGCAAATGTGTTGACTTTTGCATTATTTGCATTAGATTTTGTATCTCCAAGTAAGGCCATAATATTGTTCCCTTGTCATATGATGAGTTTGAGAAAATAACTATCTTGACTCAACTCTATTATATACTTAAAACAGGGCAAACATTTATTTGCCCTGTTTTAAATAATATGTAAGCGATCGCTTGCAATCAAACAAGCAATTAAACTACTGCTTCCTCCTTCACCAACTTATCCCAACCCAAATCCTTGAGAGAATTGTTACGACGAAGGGGACGAGTGACTAATTCGAGAATATCTCGTGAATTGGTAAACCCGTGCATTTGAGCAAAGGTAAATTCTACCGACCATTTAGTATTAATTCCTCGCGCTTCTAACGGATTTGCATGAGCCATTCCTGTAATCACCAAATCCGGTTCTAAATCGTAAATTCGCTGAATTTGGTTGTAATTGTCGGGTTTTTCCACAATTGTTGGTGCGGGAACTCTCATATCCTGACAGGTTTTTGCTAACAATTCTAATTCAGCTTTTTGATAGCGTTTATCCATGTAAGGAATACCAATTTCAGGAACTGTCATTCCCGCACGAATGAGAAAACGCGCCAAAGAAACCTCGAGCAAATTGTCTCCCATGAAGAAAACAGATTTACCGCGAATGAGTTGGAGATAGTCTTCCATACTCGCCCAAATTGCCGCTTCTCGTTCTTCTAATCCTTGAGGTTCGATATTAAAGACCGAGCAAATTTTTTCGATCCAGGCGCGAGTTCCATCAGGACCGATCGGAAATGGCGCACCAATGAGTTTACACTTACGACGGCGCATTAATGTGGTTGCAGTGCGAGAAAGGAAAGGATTCACGCCAGCAACATAATAACCTTCTTCTACAACCGGTAATTCCGTATAACGCTTAGCTGGCAACCAACCCGATACTTTAATCCCTTGCTTTTTCAGTTCTAGAGATAGGTTAGTTACGACGGGATCGGGAAGCGAACCAAATAAGACTAAAGGTGGATGATCTTTGAATTCTGATTCTTCTGTTGTTCCTTCATCTGTTTTGCGTCCGAAATTGAGGAGTTTTTGAATGGCATTGCGATCGCCTTTTTCATCCTCTTTCACCTGTGCTTCTTTGGGACAGCGTTGTGCCATTGCTGCGAGGACGGTATCTTCTCCTTGAGTGAAAGCATAATCCAAGCCATTTGCCCTTGCAACGACAATGGGAATACCGATTTCTGCCTCTAACTTGGGAGCTAATCCTTCCAAGTCCATTTTAATGATTTCTGTGGTACAAGTGCCGATCCAAACGATGACGCTAGGATTGCGATCGCGTTTAATTTGGTCGCACAATCTTTTCAGTTCTTCGTAATCATTGAGTTTGGCAGAAATGTCCCCTTCTTCCAACTCTGCCATTGCATAACGAGGTTCTGCAAAAATCATGACTCCCATTGCATTTTGCAGGAAGTAACCGCAAGTTTTCGTCCCGATTACCAAAAAGAAACTATCTTCAATCTTTTGGTACAACCAAGCAACGCAACTAATCGGACAAAACGTATGATAATTCCCTGTTTCACACTCAAAATTCAATGCTTCAGGTTCTTGTTGTGCAACTGTCATGCCTTAATTCTCCTTTAAATAATGAAAATGAACAATTATCAATTACCAATACGCATTGATAACTGATAACTGATAACTGATAACTGAATTAGACCATCATGAGATCGAGTTCTTCGGATTCAGTTTTAGGCGCTTCGGGGGGATTGAGATAGAAGTCGGATAATAAGGAGAATAAATCCCGATCTTGTGCATCTTTGGGAACAACTCCTTCGGGTAAAGCCAAAACTTGATCGGCAATATTCAAATAGTAATCGCAGACATAATTTAAAGAGGGATCGCTTTCTGCCATTTCAAATAATGTCTTCCCTTTTACTCGAGAAACCCGAATATCTTCAATTAAGGGTAAAACTTCCAATACGGGCATGGGAACCGCTTCGATATACTTATTGATTAAATCCCGCTTTGATGTCCGATTGCCAATTAAACCTGCCAAACGCAGGGGATGAGTGCGGGCTTTTTCTCGTACCGATGCCGCGATGCGATTGGCAGCAAATAAGGCATCAAAGCCATTATCGGTAACAATCATACAATAGTCAGAATAGTTCAAAGGGGCGGCAAATCCACCACAAACTACGTCTCCGAGTACGTCAAAAAGAATGACATCGTATTCGTCAAAGGCGTTGAGTTCTTTTAAAAGTTTAACAGTTTCACCGACGACATAGCCGCCGCAACCCGCACCAGCAGGAGGACCACCCGCTTCTACACAATGTACGCCGCCATAGCCCTTATAGATAACATCTTCCGGCCAAATGTCTTCGTAGTGAAAATCTTTTTCCTGTAGGGTATCGATGATGGTGGGAATCAAAAATCCCGTGAGGGTGAAAGTGCTGTCGTGTTTGGGATCGCAGCCAATTTGTAGGACTTTTTTACCTCGTTTTGCTAAGGCAACAGAAATATTGCAACTGGTTGTCGATTTGCCAATTCCACCTTTTCCGTAAACTGAAAGTTTCATGTTTCTTTATCTCCTCTTGTTATGGCGATCGTAGATTAGCGGGTGAGTTCGTTCTCTGCATTATGACCAAAGCGATCGCTCTTGCAAAGGGACGGTAAAAATGAAAAACGCCCTAAATCTGTAGTAAGACTAGCTTGATTACAATCTTTTACTGAAAAATCCCCTATTTTCTTTAAAATCTCAAAAAATCGCAAATTCAGAGGATTTATGTTTCATTTTTATAAAAATAGTTACAATAGACAAAAAAATACTTACTCGATATTTTCATATTTTATTTATTTTGTCAAGTCTCTAAGGGATCGATCTCGTTAACTAAAATCCGAAGAATGCAGCGCAGGATCGGGAATATCTGGATAGGACGCTAAAAAATATCGGCTGAGAAAGGCGAATGCGATCGCGAACTCCAATTAACGTAAAGAATCCTTACATTTTCCCCAAGTCTCTCCAATACGACAACAATAAAAGAAGATTCGATCAACGGGAATCTTCACTACTCATTGCTCATTGTTCATTGAAATGGCTTTTCCTCCTCAGTCAGAAACCATCATTAGCAACCTTTTTTATCTAGTTGCGACCCTTGCCATTTTTGTCTATATCCTGCGAGGAATGGAAATTTTGTCCTTTATACCCGGTGGGATCGTCTGGTTTCTGATTTTATTGGCGATCGCAACGGGGATTCTCTTTTTTGTCGAGAAAAGTCGGCGCTTTTAAGCTAAAATCCGAGGCAATGAGAGGAGAAACGACCATGAAAACATATGTATGCAGCGTTTGTGGTTACACCTACAATCCTGAAGAAGGCGATCCCGATAGCGGAATTGCACCGGGAACCGCTTTTGAAGATATTCCCGATGATTGGGTTTGCCCGGTTTGCGGAGTTGGTAAAGGTGATTTTGAACCTGACGAATAAAGTTTGTAAATTTTTATGACATAATTTGAAGAAAGGCTATCTACAATATCTGGGATAGTTCTTCTTTTTTACAAAAAAATCGTTTAAATTTGTGTCTTTATGAGTGCTGCCGTTTTAGTCGAGAATCTTAAGAAAAACTATGGAGATGTAGAAGCAGTCAAAGACATCTCTTTTAAGGTTGGACGGGGAGAAGTTTTTGGCTTACTCGGACCCAATGGTGCGGGAAAAACCACTACAATTCGTTGTTTGTGTACTCTCTCTAAACCTGATGCAGGCAAAATTGAAGTTTGTGGGGTTTCTGCGATCGCCAACCCAAAACAAACGAGAAAGCGTCTTGGTTATGTAGCACAAGAAGTGGCACTGGATAAAGTGCTCACAGGACGAGAATTATTACAGCTACAAGCTGCCTTGTATCATCTTCCCGCTAAAATGAGCAAAGAGCGCATTAACCAATTATTAAACCTTTTGGGATTACAAGAATATGCAGATAAAAAAACAGGAACTTATTCCGGAGGACTGCGAAAACGGTTAGATTTAGCGGCAGGTTTACTACATCAACCGGATGTATTAGTGTTAGATGAACCGACGGTAGGGTTAGATATTGAAAGTCGTTTTGTGGCTTGGGATTTCTTGCGAAAATTACGTGAAGCTGGCACAACAGTATTGATTACCAGTCATTATTTAGAGGAAATTGATGCTCTTGCCGATCGCCTTGCCATTATCGATCGCGGTATTGTTTTAGCCGAAGGAAGTCCTTCAGAATTAAAAGATAAAGTCGGTGGCGATCGGGTGACATTAAGAATTCGCGAGTTTTCTCCTCAAGAAGAAGCCGAAAAAGCAAAGTCACGATTATTAACTCTACCTTTTGTAGAAGAAGCAATTATTAACGAAGCACAAGGAAACTCTTTAAATTTGATCGTCCAGCGAGAAAGTAATTCGTTAACACAAATTGAAAAATCCTTATCAGAAATTGGTTTACCGACCTTTAGCATGGCACAATCGCGACCGAGTTTGGATGATGTTTATTTAGCAGCAACGGGACGCACGTTAATGGATGCAGAATTAGCAGCCACAGGAATGCGAGATTTAAAGAAAGAGAAGAAACAACAGATGAAATAATTTTTAATTTATTTATTTTTGTTGTCTCTTCTCTTTAGAGAAATAGTGAGGGAGGAAGATTAAAGCGATCTCCTAAAGCCTTAGCTTGATTTTTACTAATGCTTCTTTTATTATTAATGACTTCAGAAGCAATCCTTTTAGAGCCAAAAATGTCAAGGAGATCTTTTTGTTTAAGCTCGTGAGCGTCCATAAGTTCTTTAAGGATATCATTGAGAGTCGCTTTTTGAGGAGGATTATAATGCTTTTTTTCATAATCCTCGATGAGAATAGCCAATAATTCCAGCAAATCCCCTTGCTCTTCTGTTAATTCTTCTTCATCAATAGACAGAAGTTCATTCATTCGATCCAAAAAATAGTCTTTCTCAGCTTTAGAATGAATGGGTTTTGGTTTTACTTTAACTAAAAGGTTAGAGTAGGTTGTTGGCATCATATTAGGTTTGTATTTTCTTTGTGTATACTTGGTCGATTATCAGAGCTATCCAATTTTGACAACACAAAAATAATAAAGCCACATATCCGAATCTAAAGATGAATCCCTTGCGTCTAATAACTTCTGTCCGTTTTGCCATGAATAGATTTCAATGTTCTTAAAATTGGCTTCTAGTTGTTTTACCTGTTCCTCTGGTCGAATATAGTAAGTAGAGAGACGGAAGTTATGAGACTCATCTCTGAGAATGACATAACTGGAATTTTTGAGACGATCGCAATTAATTGCAGGATTAAATCGTTTGAGCAATGCAAACATCACCAAATCAACATAAGTTTTAAAAAGATTGAGACTAATATGTGTTTTATAATCAAATACTCTCGCCATACTCTGAAGATTATGACTGGAAAAGAAAAGATAACAATCCGGCTTTCCTACTCTGTGTATTTCTTGCAGAATTTGTAAGCGATCGCGATGAGAAACATAATCAATTCCATTAAAACTAAACAAAATAAAATCAAAGGAATTATCAGCAAACCTCATCTTTCTGGCATCGCCAATTTCTAGGATCATTGCTTGAGAAGTATTGGTAAATCTTTGCTGACAAGCCGCAATCATCTCACCAGAATAATCGATCCCTGTATATTCTTTGACTAAAGGAGCAAAGTGTTGTGTTGTTCGTCCTCCTCCGATGCCAATATCTAACATTTTGAAAGCCGGCAATCGGTCTTTTAAACGATCTAAGATAGTCTGTTCTGCAGGTTGCAGTAGATTGAGTTGTGTATAGTATGAGACAATATTAGAGGCTTGATACGTTTCTTTGTTTTTATCTGCCATTCATCTATTTTAGCGATTGATTATATGTGTTAAATTGAGAAGAGAGGAGAAGTTAATGCTCGCTCCTTGCTCATTGTCTTGACCTGAATATTTAATTTTACTTCATGTTATCTCTTTGTAAAAGATGAACGATCGAGAATTAGGACGCAAACAAAAAAGCGATCGCTATTTATTAAGATTCATGAAAATACTTGACAAGGTTCATTAAAATACATCTATTTCTCTCTATTGACAATAAGACGCGATCGCATTACCATCACTTTTGTGCTTCTATTTGGCGAAACGAATGGCTCGTAAGTTTTCAAAAATCCCCAATTTTCTCAAAATTTTAAAGCGCAATCAACAGATAACGATCGTCGAACAAAATGACTGGTTTGGATTGATTTTCCAATTACATTTTTCAGTCATTCCCGTAATTTTTCCGCGCGTTGTTCTTTTTGTTATTCTCAGTCTTATCATTTCTCAGCTATTTTATTTACAACTTCCCGTTGCCTTACCTTCTCAAACCAGTATTGTTTCTAGCCTTGTTCTCGGACTGCTCCTCGTATTTAGAACCAATACTGCTTACGAACGCTTTTGGGAAGGGAGAAAATTATGGGGTATTTTAATTAATACCGTTCGCAATCTCGCCCGAGAACTCTGGGTAGGAATCACTGAAGAAGAGCCACAAGATAAAATAGAAAAGATCGCAATAATTCAATTGTTACCCGCTTTTGCGATCGCAACCAAGCTGCATTTACGAGGCGAGCCTGTCGATCGCGAACTCGCAGAACTCATGTCTCGCGATCGCCACGAACAGTTACAATTAATGAATAATCCTCCCTTAGAGATTGCCTTTTGGATTGGAGATTATATCAAAAAACAATCTGCACGCGATCGCATCGAGATGAGTTATTTACTGTCTATGTTGCAACTTCTCCAAACAATGGTAGATGTGTTAGGCGGATGCGAGCGCATTTTAAAAACGCCGATTCCTTTAGCGTATTCAATTCATTTAAAACAACTCTTATTTGTTTACTGTTGTTGTCTGCCGTCACAATTAGTTAGTGAATTTGGCTGGGGAACGGCGATCGTTGTGGGAATTATTAGTTTTACGGTCTTTGGTATTGAAGCGATCGGTCTGGAAATTGAAAATCCTTTTGGTCACGATCCCAACGATCTGCCTTTAGATGCAATCTGTCAAACTATGAAAATTAATATCGACGAACAATTAACAATTAACAATTAGCAAATCTATCTATTGCCTCAAAACCTCGATCGCTTAATCTTTCTTCAAAGAATATCCGCAAAATGCCCCTCCCCAATTTTTCAGCCTTAGATTAAGATTTGATGGTATTGCGGCGGTTGACAAATTCATGCCTGAATGAGTATTGGTTTCCACCGGGATCGTAAAGAAAATCCCCCTGCAAAAGCAGGGGAATGCAGACTAACTCCAAGATACCAAATGAATAAGCAACAGAATCCTATTCGGAAGGTTAATAACCTTGTACTCCGAACGGTAATCATCAGCGTCCTTTGTCTCAGTGTTGTTGTCGTTTCGGCGATCGTATTCCGTTACGATGGAATGATTCGGCTTCGCTTTGGCATTGATGGAGGTGAAGTGATTATACATCGGTAAACACAGAAAAATTAATCATCAAACCCCTAAAATTCAAGTGTTTTGGGGGTTTCGTGTGTATCTGAAGATACTGTCTTGAGAGATACTTGGACATAAGTTTAATTTTTTCTTTCAAGAGTATCAGCATAATTTCTCTCCCCAATTTTTCTCTGAGAGGATAATCTTAATAAAGGCACGAGTGAAAAGCTGCATCAATTGAGGAGCGCGAGAATTGAGCGATGAGTAAATCCAATCTTCTTCACAAGCACTGCACGACAGGGAATGACTCTGTAAAATCCCTTGTCAAATCAGGCGATCGCGGGGAAGGAATGCTGGTGATTATCGATCCTAGCATCTCCGACGTTCACCATCTCAAAACAGGTGTTCTCCCGGGGGCGACGGTGTTTCAACTCGATCCCGAAATCGATGGGATTGTCCAAATTAGCGAATATCTCGCTCGCCATCAAGGATTTACCAGCTTACACCTTATCTGTCACGGCGCTCCCGGTAGCCTCTATATTGGCAATACCAAGCTCAATCTCGATAACTTAAAGACTTATCAATATCTCCTTCAACATTGGCAAAAATCCTTCTCAAACTTTGAAATCCTACTCTATGGCTGTCAAGTTGCCAAAGGGAGACAAGGGGAAGAATTTACAACGGCGATCGGCGAAATGACAAGGGCAAAAATTGCCGCTTCCGCCGATTTAACTGGAAATGCCGCTTGGGGAGGAACTTGGGCATTAGAATATACGACGAGAGCGATCGATACGACTTTAGCCTTTAGACCTGAAGTTATAGCATCTTATTCGTCAGTTTTAGCTGTTTTTAATGCTAATAATATTACCGAATTAATTCAAAGTATTAAAGATGCAAACACCACCCCAGAAGCCGACACAATTAATCTAGCCGCAAATACAACCTTTGATTTAACTCAAGCCGAAAATATAGATAACTTTTACGGTGCAACGGGATTACCCGTAATTTTGGATGATATTACGATTAATGGCAACGGTTCGACAATTCAACGGAATGGAGGTGCGCCGGATTTCCGCATTATTCTCGTTGCTGGACTCGGTACTGTTGGCTTCGGAAATGGAAGAGGAAAGCTCACTTTAGATAATGTTACGATTAAAGGTGGGCGGGCTGTTGGAACAACTGGCGCAACAGATGATGGTGGAGGCATATTTAACTCGGGGGGTGAATTAATTATCCGCAATAATTCAACCATTACGGAAAATTATGCCGATGACGATGGGGCGGGAATTATTAATACAGGAACCGGACAAGGACTGGCAAAAGCAACGATTGAAAACAGTATCATCAGCAAAAATATTGCCAAAGGAGATGCTCTCGATGATGGCGGTGCCGGCATTGATAATGATGGCAATAAGGATAGCGGTGCGATCGGTGCAGAGATGACCATTACCGGCAGTACCATTACTGAAAATCAAAGTCAAAATGGCAGTGGTGGCGGCATTCGTAATGTGAATGGCGGTGTTTTAACGATTCAAAATAGCCAAATTACTAATAATAGTTCTCAATTTGGCAGTGGAATTTCTAATGGTGCAGAGCCGGGAGTTTCAGGAACGAGTTTAACTCTCGGCAATACCAAGATTGAGAATAATTCTGGTGGAGGTTTAGATGTTCAAGACGCTTTCGATCAAAATGGGAATACCGGTGCGACGACAGTGGTCAATGAAGGAGGCAATACCGTTACGACCACCAATGCCCCCGAATTGCTGAGCAACCCTCCGACAATTCGCGTTTCTATCGATCCTAATGGTCCAACAATTGGCGACGGTCAACCCAATGCGATCGCTTTTGGAGATATAACCCAAGGGGCCACGCAAACGTTTACGACCTTTAAGATTGAAAATCTCGGTCAAGATCCCCTGACTTTGGGTACTCCCACTCTCGTTGGTGCTTCTCCAAATGCTTTTGTTTTAGATACCCAAGGATTTCTCACCACCCTCAATCAAAATCAATCTACCTCTTTCAAAGTTGCTCTAAAAACCGATACCCTCGGACAGTTTGGCGCAACGGTGAATTTTGCCGCTAATGACTCCCAGATTGTCGATCCCTTTGATTTTGGCATTACCGGGGCAGTTACTGCTCCCGCCCCGGAAGTTCGCGTTTCCATCGACCCCAACGGTACGCCAGTTTTAGATAATGCCCCCACGCCGATCGCCTTTGGCAATACGCTCTTCGGTACGCCACAAAGTTTTACCACCTTCAAAATTGAAAATATCGGCGTTCAAGATCTCAATATCGGTACCGTGTCTCTGGTGGGAGGGGCAAATTCGGCGTTTGTCTTAGATACCGGTGGATTTAACGGCATCCTCGGCCAAAATCAATCAACGACCTTTAAAGTCGGACTGAAAACCGATAAAGTCGGCCAATTTAATGAAGAAATTACTTTTACCACCAACGATCCTAAAATTACCGAACCCTTTAACTTCAAACTAACTGGGGCAATTGACCCCACCATGTTAGTTGAGTTGGTAGACGAGCAAGATCGAGTGATTCGGACAATTGTGGATGGCTTCCCCACTCCCATTCTCATCGACGATCCGGTGATGGGCAATAGTGCCAAGCCCGCGAAATTCCGCATTACCAATCGAGGCTCCCAAGCAATTAATCTGGGGACTCCTGCGATCGCTGGGGCAAATCCGGCAACTTTTAGCCTCGATACTACGGGTTTTCTCGCCAGTTTAGACGCGAATCAATCCACCAGTTTTGCGATCGCATTCAATCCCACCACCACCGGTACCTTTAACGGCACAGTGGAATTTACCACCACCGATACCAGCATTACCGCCCCGCCTTTTGATTTTGCCGTTCAAGGTATTCTCAAACCGCAATTACCCCCCTCGAGTTCTCCTCAAAACCCCAACAAATTAGATTTCAATCGCGGTGAAAAGCTCTTTGTTGTTGGGACTGAAGGCGGGAATGCCGTCGAGTTACAACTCACGGGGGATGGAGCGAGCGAATTCACGCAAATCGGTATCGCCTTCCAAAATGCCGACGGTAGTTTTGGCACGCCGCAATCGCTTTTTGACGCGCTTCCCGGTCGTTTTCGTCCCAGTGGATTTGCCGTGAGCGCCCAAAAATTCTTGCGTCCCAATACTACCCCCGGCCAGCAGTTTCGCATTATCCTGCAAAATATTGATGGCGGCACGCTTTCGGTAGAACCGGAGGTCATTGAGATTGCCAATGGGGAGTATTCCTTGCAATTTGCCCGAGGCGTTGTTTTAAAGGTGCGTCAAACCAATGCCGGACAGCCTCGCGGCATCGGCAATCTACAAGAACAAGGTCGTGAAGTCCTCGATTTACAAGGGCTTTCTGGGTCGGTGCGCGGTAACTTTACGGTATATCGAGAAGCCGCTTTCAGTAATGTCGTTGGGTTTTATGCGGTTGATGATGCAAGCGGTACGGTTGGGGGTTTTACACCGGGTTCTGCGGGTTATGCTCGCGCCGCCCTCGAAAATCGCGTGACCAGTTTAGAATTAGCGGTTTCCAACCAAGGAACGGCAGGTTTTTCCGCAGATTTGAGCGGGGGGAAAATTTACGCGCCGTTTATGACTGTCAACGGTACCCCAGAACAGTTCTTAAACGAAAATTCCGATAATAGTAATAGTGCCGATCTCGTGGCTTATTTCCTCTATCAAGATGCAAATCCCGATCGCACGGATCATATTCGCCTCTTGGGGAATAATACGTTTGGTTTTGAAGATTTAAGAGGAGGGGGAGATCTCGACTTCAACGATGTTATTGCAGTTGCAGATATCGTCTAGCATGAGACCAAAAACGAACCCGATCGCAAATTTGCGATCGGGTTTTGCTTCTCAAGGATTAACAGCGATTAATTTGCGTGTTGGGCGCGGTTTTAATGACCGATGCCAATATAGCGAAATCCTGCTTTTTCTGCTGCTTGGCGATCGAGGAAATTGCGTCCGTCAATAATCACGGGATTGCTCATTAATTTTGCCATTTTTTCATAGTCGATCTTGCTGAACTGCTCCCAGTCCGTGACCAATACAAGAGCATCGCAACCATCTGCGAGGCGATCGAGATCGGTTTCCACGATCGCATTCGCCAAACCGTGGCGCATTCCCGTTTGAGAAACAATAGGATCGTAAGCCTTCACTTTTGCCCCCAAACGATGCAATTGTTCGATTAAATCCAAGGAAGGTGCATCTCGCATATCATCGGTATTGGGTTTAAAGGTTAACCCCAACAAACCGACAACTTTTCCTTTCAAGATTTTAATTTCTTGCTGGAGTTTTTCCAAAACGAGGAGGCGTTGGCGCTTGTTAACATTGACAGCAGATTTGAGAAGTTCTGCTTCGTAATTGTAATCGTCGGCGGTGTGAATGAGAGCCGAGACATCTTTGGGAAAACAAGACCCTCCCCAACCCAAACCCGCTTGCAAGAACTTCGAGCCAATGCGAGAATCTAAGCCAATCCCTTGAGAAACCTGTACCACATCCGCCCCGACGCGATCGCAAATATTGGCAATCTCATTAATAAAGCTAATTTTGGTGGCGAGGAAAGAATTCGCGGCATATTTAATCATTTCTGCCGAGTTGAGGTCGGTCATTACAATGGGAACTGGGGGTAATTCTTTATATTCTTCTTCCCCAAAAGTACGCTCGACAAGCGGTTGATAGAGTTCCGCCATCATATCGAGCGCTTTTTGGTTATTGCTTCCCAAAACAATGCGATCGGGGTTAAACGTATCAAAAACTGCCGAACCTTCCCGTAAAAATTCTGGGTTACTCACCACATCAAATTCGGCGCTAATTTCCTCGGGCGTGCTTCCTCCTTCTGCTTTTTGGCGTTCGGAAACGCCATCGAGAACGATCATCCGCACCCAATCTCCCGAACCGATCGGAACCGTCGATTTGTTGACAATGACTTTATAACCTTCTTTGAGATGGGAGCCAATTCCTCGCGCTACCGCTTCTACATAACGAGTATCGCTATCTCCCGTAGCTAAGGCTGGAGTCCCGACAGCAATGAAGAGAATATCGCTATTATGAACGCCATAACCGAGATCTGTGGTAAATTCTAGTCGTTCTGACTTCATGCAAGATTTCATTAGATCGGAAAGTCCGGGTTCGTAAATAGGGGTTTGTCCGGACTTCATGAGTTTTACTTTTTCTTCATTGTTGTCGATACAAATGACCTTATGTCCGATCTGGGATAAACAAACTCCCGTGACTAAACCGACATATCCCGTTCCAATGACACAAACGCGCATAATATTAAATCCTCAAACAATTGCAAGTAAGGCTAGAGATGCTGAATCAGCACTTCGGAGATGCTTTCTCATTTCTGACTTATTTTTCCCTCTTCGGCAAGGCGATCGCGAAAATAATCGATTGTTAATTTTAATCCTGCCTCTAGAGGCACTGTTGGTTCCCATTTCAACCATTCTTTAGCACGGGTAATATCCGGCTGTCGTTGCTTGGGATCGTCTTGAGGAAGAGGTTTAAAACTGAGTTCGGCTTCGGGATTCACCATATTCTGAATGGTTTGTGCTAATTCTAAAATGGTATATTCTCCCGGATTGCCAATATTTACGGGTTCGTTGCGATCGCTATTCATCAAACGAATGAATCCTTCAACTAAGTCGGAAACGTAACAAAAACTACGGGTTTGCGAACCATCGCCGTAAACTGTGAGAGATTTTCCTTGTAGTGCCTGAACGATAAAGTTACTCACAACGCGCCCATCATTGGGAAGCATTCTCGTGCCATAAGTATTAAAAATCCGTACAACCCTGACCTCAACACCATTTTGGCGATGATAGTCATAAGCGAGAGTTTCTGCAACTCGCTTACCTTCGTCGTAACAGGCACGAATGCCAATCGGATTTACGTTACCGCGATACTCTTCTGACTGAGGGTGAACTTCTGGATCGCCATACACTTCAGAAGTTGAAGCAAGGAAAAATCTAGCTTTGACTCGTTTTGCCAGTCCCAGCATATTTAACGTGCCAATAACATTGGTTTTAATCGTCTTAACGGGATTGGATTGGTAGTGAACGGGAGAAGCCGGACAAGCAAGATGATAAATTTGGTCTACTTCGAGGCGAATGGGTTCGGTGACATCGTGGCGAATGACTTCAAATTTAGGATTATCGAGCCATTGTAGGACATTGCGCTTGCTGCCCGTATAGAAATTATCCAAACAGATAACTTCGTGACCTGCCTGCATCAGGCGATCGATGAGGTGAGAACCGAGAAAACCCGCTCCTCCCGTGACTAGAATTCTCATAGAGTCCGATTTTTCTGTTTTTAAGTCCGATCTTAAGATTAATCTTGACTGATGCTGGTGTCTAGTTAAATAACTTTAAGGTAAAGTTTTCCTAAAGATTTACCCATTACCAATTCGCTTGAGATTGCTTGCCCGACACCAATCTGTATCTTTACCAACTTGAAATGTAATATAATCTATACCGTAAGCGTGCCAGTAATTTATTACTTCTCCGGTTAAATTTTCGCTATCATTGAGACGCTGAACGGGCGTTCCGAGCGGAAATTTCTGCACGATCGCGCTATCTTTCCATTGCTTGAGGGTTTTAATGCGATCGCGATCGCCATCTGAGAGCAATTCCCACGCTTCTTCTTTCCAATGGGCATAATTCCCTGTCAGTGCTTCGATTTCTCGCCAAGAGACCGCCTCTTGTAAATAAGACGCAAGCTCTTGAGGCGTATTGAGGGTAAAATCGGGAATGGGTAAAGCGCTCATGACTGAGAATAAAATTGAATAAAATTAAAGAGAAAAACGCTACAGATAGTGTTATTGAAGGAATGGAAAGCTAAGTATACCCTAAATATAGCGCCTTTCTCGATTTTAGGATAGGGGGTTTGGGGAATTGTATGGTTTCGGGTTTTATGAGTCTGCTTGTCTTCAATCCAGTCTTGGCAAATCCGGGACAAATTCAAGCTATAATGAGAAATTGTCCACTTAGCATATTTGCAACTCGAAATTATGGCAGTCCCTAAGAAGAAAACGTCTAACGCTAAGCGCGACCAGCGCAGAGCCACTTGGAAGCGCAAAGCTGCGATCGCGGCACAAAGAGCTTTATCTCAAGGAAAATCCGTCCTCACCGGACAGGCAAACAGTTTTGTTTATCCCACTGATGACGATGATGATGAAGAGAATGAAGAATAAGTCAGTTTGGGTTGCGAGATAACTTATTGAGACGAATTGAAAAAGCTGTTAGAAATGGGTAAATTCTTTCAAAAACCTGAAGCAGAACAGAGCGATCGCGTCCCCCCGGGTCAATATCTCGCGAAAGGGTTTCCCGTCCTTACTTACGGAGAAACCCCAGTAATTAACCAACAAGAGTGGGAATTGCGTGTTTGGGGGTTGGTTGAGCCAAAAACATTTGTTTGGGATGACATGATGGCACTCCCTCAACAAGAATTTACCCAAGATTTCCACTGTGTCACTCGGTGGTCAAAACTTGATGTGAAATGGAAGGGAATTAAAATAACAGATTTTCTGGATGCGATCGCGATCGATCCTCAAGCCACTCACGTGTTGCAGCACTGTTACGGAGGATATACAACTAATGTTACTCTAGAGGATTTTACTAGGGAAGATAGCTTTTTTGCTCATACTCTGTTTGACGAACCGCTTCCTTCTCCTCATGGTGGTCCGATGCGAACGGTAATTCCTCACCTTTATGCGTGGAAAAGTGCCAAATGGATTAATGGTTTGGAGTTTTGCGATCGCGAAAAATTGGGTTTTTGGGAAGTCAATGGTTACCACTCCCGAGGTGAACCTTGGGCAGAAGAACGATATAGCGGTTAATGTTATTGGTTGTTCGTTATTGGTTATTTGTTGTAGGGATGTTTCATGGAATATCCCTACATGTTTTATATGGCTATTGTTTGCGTTTGACAATCGACCCTGTGCCCAATAAACCAAGGGAAAGAAGCCCTAAAATTGTAGAGGGTTCGGGTATGGGCTGCTCGGTGGTGATTTTCAAGGCATAATCGTTATCAAAGTCCCGATTATCACCCCAGTATCGATCTCCTGCACCAACAAAGAGAAATGTAGCAAGATCGGGAACTTTCACATGAATCGGGCCTGGATAAATCGGAAAATCTTCAGAGATATCATTATCAAGATAATTGATTACTGACGTGTAATAGTCATTACCAAAGTCAATTGCACCCGGAACTCGATGTCGGTTTTGACTGGGATGTAGTTCTGCACTTGTACTAAATAGACCTGTCATGAGTGTACCAACCTCGGGACTACCAATTGAAGCCCAAGGAGAAAAATCACCTATTTGCTCGAGGGTAATAAAATCCCCTCCGTTAATCCCCAAACTGCCAAGATCGATCGCAACGGCATCTAAAGCAGCGAGATCGTTATCGGGAGTGCGTAAGTAAGTGGCTGCGGGATCGATTTCAAGGGTAAAACTGGCAGCTTGTGCGGGTTGGACGATCGCGATCGCAGTCGAAATAAGGGCGATAGAGGCGATCGAGAAATAACAAAGAACGCGAGAAGATAAAAGAGGAAATTTCATTGTTTTTAGAGAATTAAGACAATTTCCACGCGAAGATCTACAATAGGTAAGATTATTATATACTAATATAAAAATATTAATCTAAAATAAAAACAAAAAATTCACTTCTCAATACCTTGCAAAAGTGAAAATTTTTATTTTGTTGTCTTGAAATATTTCCTCTATCGTTGTAATCGATCGCATTCTCGCTCAGCAACTTTTCAATCTTTCCCAACTCTCTTTTAAGTTCGCGTGAGAACTTGAAAATCTTCCTCATCTAGTTCTACCGGCGTACCACTCCGAATCAATTCTACAAAATCTTCATTGGGGATCATAAAACAAAGGGCATAAAGTCTTTCCGAACTGGTATTGCGAATCTCGTGAATACCAGTTGGAGGAACGAGTAAACTATCTCCAGCTTGAATAGAAACGATTTTCCCATCGCAGATTGCTTCTCCTTGACCTTTCAAGATAAAGAACATTTCTACGGCAATATTATGACGATTGGGAGGTGTTTTTCCTCCCGGATCGAAAATTTCCACGCAAACCGTTAAAGATGTTGTTGCTGTTTCAGGATCGAAAACGATCGCCAAACGGTTAGTATCGTGAGGACTGATACGATAAGCTGCATAATCTTGGGGAGATTTGATCGTGGGAATCATGCAGCGAGTGGGGATATTACAACGATCTGCAATACTATCTAGAGAAACACTCATAGTTCATGCTACAGGGCAATTCGTGGATTTTTGTCTTTTAGTATAGACGACACCCACATGACTATTAATTCATTACAGAAAATGTTAAAATCCCATTACCTTCGCTATACTTTCCAAATCTGAATTCACGCCAGAATGTATCGCATTATGACTGTGTTCGATCGCAGCATCGGGATCTTTTAAACCGTTTCCCGTCAAAATACAAACAATTGTCGCGCCTTCAGGAACAGTATTTTTTACCTGTAATAAACCTGCCACGGATGCCGCACTCGCTGGCTCGCAAAATACGCCTTCTTCGCTGGCTAAAATGCGATATGCTTCCAAAATTTCTGCATCGGTCACGGCTTTGATTTCTCCTCCCGAGGCTTGCTGTGCGGCGATCGCTTTTTGCCAACTGGCAGGGTTTCCCACGCGAATTGCCGTGGCAAGGGTTTCAGGGGATTCAATGGGATGTCCCATCACAATCGGTGCGGCTCCTGCGGCTTGAAAGCCCATCATCCGGGGCAAGCGCGTGCTTTTACTCTGTTCGCGATACTCCTGAAAACCCATCCAATAAGCGCAAATATTGCCAGCATTGCCTACAGGAATGCACAACCAATCCGGCGCATCTCCTAAATCGTCAATAATTTCAAAAGCTCCTGTTTTCTGTCCCTGTAAGCGATAGGGATTGAGGGAATTAACTAAAGTGACCGGATAAGTATCCGACATTTGCCGGACAATTTCCAAACAGCGATCGAAGTTGCCATCAATGGCGATCACTTCTGCCCCATACAAGAGGGCTTGCGCCATTTTTCCCAACGCGATGTAACCATCGGGTACGATGACAAAGGCTTTGATTCCCGCCCGACGCGCATAAGCTGCTGCTGAAGCCGATGTATTACCCGTAGAAGCGCAAATTACGGCCTTATCCCCCGCTTCTTTTGCCTTCGATATTGCCATCGTCATGCCCCGGTCTTTAAAACTTCCCGTCGGGTTCAACCCATCGTATTTGAGTAATACTTTTACCCCTCGACCGATGCGTTGTGCGATCGCAGGGGCAGGAATTAAAGGGGTATTACCTTCCAAAAGCGTGACCACGGGAGTCGTATCGCTCACGGGCAAAAAAGCGCGATAAGTTTCAATGAGACCGCGCCAACGCAGAACATTGCGATCGGCATTGTTATTGAGGCTGGACACTGGGGCAGTAGAAGGACTTAAAACCACAATTAACGTTGAATGAAGAATGCAGCAATAGGAAAAGAGCGATAATCCTATCTTTCCTATTGTTGCATTTTTTGGCTTGGAGACGAGAGGATCGTGAATAGCGGTTAACGATTCAAGCTCCTCTCTCAGTGAGTTTTATTTGGCTCGATCGGAAACTGATGCTTTTTTGGGCATCTCAAAGCGATCGTGAGAGGAACGATAGTTCCGCTTGTTTGACGAGCGATGATTCCGATGGCGATGCCGATCGCCACCCCCACCATGCTTGACGGGTTTGGAGAAGTCTTCGGAAGGAACTTCCCAATCTCCTTGCATCCAACTCGGACAGGACTGGTCGTAAACCATTTGCAAGGCTGCTGCCGCGATCGCTTGGGGATCGTATTCTTCGCTCAATTCTTTCACCGTTGATAAGAATGAGGCCATACGTTCTCCTGAAAGCGCCTCTTTCATTTGCTCTTTCAGTTTCTCCAAGCGGCGAGTTTCCACATCCGACCGAGAGGGAATGCGACTGGTCGGCAGTTTTTGCCGCAGGCGATGTTCGATCCGCCGCAATAAGTGGCGATCCATCGGTTGAATGAGAGAAATCGCCGTTCCGGTTTTCCCGGCGCGTCCCGTGCGACCGATGCGGTGAATGTAAGTTTCGGAGTTATCGGGGAGATCGTAGTTAATCACGTGAGAGAGATCTTCCACGTCTAAGCCTCGGGCGGCAATATCCGTGGCTACGACTAACTTCACTTGACCGTTACGGAAACGGTGAACTAATCGTTCTCGCTGACTTTGACTCAAATCGCCGTGATATTCGTCTACATTATGTCCCGCAGCTTGTAATTTGCTCGTGACTTCCGCCGCCGCGCGTTTGGTGCGAACGAAAATAATGCCCGCTTCTGGCTCTTCCATTTCGAGAATGGGCTGTAAAGCCTTAATTTTCGGCCAGCTACGGGGGATATTGTAAATGCGCTGTTCGATGCGGGCAGGGGCTGCTTTGGTTTGCTTGACGGCAACTGTGGTAGGCGATTTGAGAAACTGCTCGATCAATTTGCGAATTTCCGTCGGCATTGTTGCCGAGAAACAAGCCGTACACCGTTCGTCTGGCGTTTGCTTGAGGATTTTCTTCACATCGTCGATAAAGCCCATGCTTAACATTTCATCGGCTTCATCTAATACGACCCATTGCAGGTTTTCCAAGCGCAAATCTTTGCGATCTAACAAGTCAATCACGCGTCCGGGGGTGCCGACAACAACTTGGATTCCCCGTTGCAAACTGCGAATTTGTCGTTCGATGGACTGACCCCCGCATACGGTCAAGACTCGCAAGCGATCGCGGGAATGCGAAGGTTTGTTATTTCCCCAAAAATCATCGATCGCCTGAGTGACCTGTTGGGCGAGTTCTCGCGTGGGAGTCAGAATCAAAGCCTGAACTGTCCGCGCTTGGGGATCGATTTGTTCGAGAATGGGCAGCGAAAAGGCTGCAGTTTTACCGGTTCCCGTCTGCGATTGTCCCACTACATCTTGCCCCGTCAATAGGAGGGGTATAGCTTGCGTTTGAATCTCGGTCGGCTCTTCAAAACCCATGTTTTCAAGTTGCTCGACGCGAGCATCGGACAGTCCCAGACTTTTGAACGAAATTGTCATCTGTAATTCGTTATGGTTCTTCGTTTGTTTTTAGTTTACGAAACTTAACCAATTTTGTGAATGGTTAATTTGCGATCGCTTTTCTGGCGTTGGACGCGATCGAAGGGTTCAACCTCCGATCCAGTCTGGCATTGGGAGCATTTCCCAATCCTGCACTAGCGATTTCATTTATCCAGATTTATTGACATGGCGTTACCTCTTCTGTTTTTACCCGCCTCGAAGTTTTGGGAAAACTTCATTATTCGTTAGCAGCATTTGTATGCTGACAGGAGAGGGGAACGCTAAAACGATAAAATTGGCAGAAAAGCTGAAAGTTCAAAGTGGCAAAAGCATATTTTTTATCTTCTGCTCGTTCTTACTCATGTTATTGACTCGATTTATCTGACTCGAAATTTCTCTAACTCGAGATTTCCTAAACTCGGTTGGGCGATATTGAATTTTCCTAAGCCAGCGCGATCGAAGAGTAGGGTTCGCTAGTGACATCTTCTCTCGCTAAACTCTTAAAGTTATAGCGCGAGACTAGATTCATTTGATTTTTGCTAAAAAAGCTCAATCACTATTCATTGTACACGCTTTTCAAGCAACGCGCCGATCTTTTCTTGATTTTGGCGCGATCGTAAAATCGGTTTCTGTAATTTGGACGGATACAATTGAGCATGAACAGGCAAAATAAACCCAGCCATCGACTTCTAGGAAAAATCGCTGCGATCGCTCGATTCAGTTCTCTCGTACCGAGATTTTCTTGTTCACTGAAGATTGGGCATTAATTGCCGATTTGCTGATGGCGATCGGAATATTCTAAAATTTTGACAGTGTAACGTTAATAATCCCAATGTGAAGGAACTGGATATGATATCTCTTGAAACTCTTAAAAGTTGGCTTACTGAGCCACCAGAAGACGAACATCTAGAATTTAAAGAAGCAAAGAATCAATATGATAGTACAAAACTCCTCAAATATTGTGTAGCTCTTGCTAATGAACGAGGGGGATACTTGGTTTTAGGAGTTACAGATAAACGTCCGCGTCAAGTAGTCGGCACAAAAGCATTTCCAACCCAAGAAATTCTTAACGAGATTAAAACTAAGATTTTCTATAAATTGCAACTACGAGTTGAAGTTACAGAACCTGAACATCCTGATGGACGAGTATTGATTTTTGAGATTCCATCTCGTCCTACCGGTCAGGCAATACACTTAGATGGCACTTACCTAATGCGTTCAGGAGAAGCACTTGTTCCCATGACATCAGATATGCTAAAACGCATCTTTGCTGAAGATGAACAAGACTGGTTTTCTCAATCTGCTAAAACCAATTTAAGTCCTGATGAAATTATTGCTCAACTTGACACACAAACTTATTTTCAGCTTTTACATCTTCCCTATCCAGATAATCAAGATGCTGTACTGGAACGATTAAAAAGTGAGAATTTAATCAGAAAAAATACAGGAGATTGGACAATTCTGAATTTAGGAGCAATTCTACTTGCAGAACAACTAGACAATTTTTCAACATCCTTAGCTCGTAAAGCACCTAGAGTTATAATTTATGAAGGAATCAATAAACTGATAACCAAGACCGAGAAGATTGAAATAAAAGGATATGCTGTTGGTTTTAAAGACTTAGTTGATTTTGTCTATTCTGCCGCACCTCAAAACCGATTTATTGAAGATGATGTGCGGAAAGAAGTTAAAATGTTTCCCAAACAAGCAATACGAGAACTTATAGCAAATGCTCTTGTACATCAGGATTTTCAGAGGACGGGAACATCAGTTATGATTGAAATGTATAGCGATCGCGTTGAAATTTCTAATCCAGGTGTTCCTCCAATTAAAGTGGAGCGCTTTATTGATGAATATCGTTCTCGTAATGAGCAGCTTGCAGATTTAATGCGTCGCTTTGGAATTTGTGAGGAAAAGGGAAGTGGTATTGATAAAGTTATTTCTGCGGCTGAGGTCAATCGATTACCTGCACCAGATTTTAGGACAGGTGCAATTCATACAACAGCCGTACTATTTGCATCTCAAGACTTTAATGAAATGAGCAGCGAAAAGCGTATACGTGCTTGTTATCAGCATTGTTGTCTTCTCTATTTGAGTAATAAGCGTATGTCTAACCAAACTCTTCGGGAACGATTCCATTTGGATAAAAAAAAGAATACAACAGTTTCAAAAATAATTAAGGATACGCAAGAAGCTGAACTGATTCGACCAGAATCATTTGAATCAGATTCAACTCGCTACGCACGTTATCTTCCTTTTTGGGCATAGTTCTGAGTGCTTCATCGCAAATTCCCTCATGGCTCATTAGATGACTGAATCCTATATAAAACAAGGCTTTAACGTGCTTCATCGCAAATTCCTACCACACCAATAACATTACTTTTCAGGTTAGCCGCAATTTAGAGATTTTGATTGAGGACTTAGATTGGTGACTTGGAAACTGGTTTATACTAAAATCGATCGCTTCCTTCAAGAACTCCCAGAAATACCCGAGAGTTCGTCGATCGCAATTAATTGTTCCTTAACACCCGTCCATATAAATCGTAAACATCGGCATCTGTAATTTTTACAGGGACGATCGCACCTAAACGGGCCATTCCTTCTACATAAACCCAGCCGTCAACTTCTGGGGAAAATCGTGCCGATCGCCCGATTAATTCTCCCGTACCGGGATTTTCTTGTTCGATCAACACATCAACGGTTTTACCAATTTCTTTGTGGTTTTTCTTAGCTGCGATCGGCTGTTGAATTTCCATGAGAATATCCCGACGTTCGTTCATAACTTCTTGGAGAACTTGTTCGGGTAAAGCATAAGCAGGGGTTTCTTCTTCTGGTGAAAAAGTGAAGACCCCCACATGATCGAATTCATGACGTTGAATAAAGTCGGCTAAATGTTGAAAATGCGCCTCAGTTTCCCCCGGAAAACCGACAATTAGGGTTGTGCGGAGAACGGCACCGGGAATCTCGGTTTTTAGTCGTTCGATAATCTCATCATTCACTCTTCCCTGCCAAGGTCGATTCATCGATCGCAAAATTTCTGGATGAGAATGTTGTAAAGGTAAATCTAAATACGGCAGAACATTCGGCGTTTCCCGCATCGCCGCAATCACTTTTGGCGTTAACCCCGTGGGATAGGCATAGTGCATCCGAATCCAAGGAATATCAACTTTTCCCAGTTCCCGCAATAACTCGGCTAATTTCGGTTCGCCATAAATATCTTTGCCGTAATTGGTGGTAATTTGCGAAATGAGAATGAGTTCTTGGACTCCTTGCTCTGCCAGCATTTTAGCTTCTGTAACAATAGATTCGATCGATCGCGATCGCTGATTGCCCCGCAGGTGAGGAATAATACAAAAAGCACAGCGATAATCGCACCCTTCGGCAATTCTTAAGTAAGCCACTCCTTCTGTGGTCGTGCGATACCGAGGAGTATTTTCATCGGCGATATAGGTAGGTTCCAAGGAAACTTCTTTAACCCGTTCTCCAGTTTCAACCCGTTCGATGACCGCAACAATTTTTTGATAATCGCTACTGCCAACAACCGCAACAGCTTCCGGCAATTCTTCTAATAATTGTTCCTGAAAATGCTGTGCCATGCAGCCCGCAATAATAATCTTTTTATTATCTTCGGCCAGTTCGACTAAAGTTCGCACGGACTCTTCCCGGGCGGCTTGAATAAAACTACAGGTATTGACCACAACATAATCGGCCAATTCTTCATTAGAATCGACCTCGTAACCCGCTTCAACTAACAAACCGAGCATATGTTCGGAGTCGATGCGGTTTTTTTCGCATCCGAGATGGGAAATGGCAATACTGGTTTTGGGCATAGGGATTGGGAGATAGTGGAGATAGGGGGTTTGGGGGAGTTGGGGGGAAAGGGAAATTTTTAATTTTTCTCTTGATTATCTTGCCAAAATTCCTTCATTCTTGCCCATGTCCCCTTTTATACAATAATGGAAACGAAACGCTCCTAGAATTTCGAGCCAATAAGAGTGGACCTAAAAAAAATCTTCTCAACCCCCAACCCCATTATCGGTGTCGTTCATCTGCTGCCCCTGCCGACTTCTCCTCGGTGGAATGGAGATTTACACAAAACGATCGATCGTGCCGAACAAGAAGCAACAGCCCTCGCTGCGGGTGGGGTGGATGGAATTATTATAGAAAATTTTTTCGATGCGCCTTTTGCTAAAGATTGCGTCGATCCGGCAACGACGAGCGCCATGACCCTCATCGTACAACGCCTGCTTAGCCTTGTCATGCTTCCCGTGGGTATTAATGTTCTGCGAAATGACGCGAAAAGTGCTATGGCGATCGCGTCGATCTGCGGTTGTCAATTTATTCGCGTCAACGTTCTGACGGGAGTGATGGCGACGGATCAAGGCATTATTGAAGGGAATGCTTGGGAATTGTTGCGCTATCGTCGAGAGTTGGGCAGCGATGTGGCAATTTTTGCCGATGTCTTGGTCAAACACGCCAGACCGTTAGGCACGCCCAATCTCACGGTTGCCGTCAAAGATACCATCGAACGCGGTTTAGCCGATGCGGTGATTCTTTCAGGCTGGGCGACGGGAAGCCCTCCCAGCTTGGAGGATTTAGAATTGGCCGTCAACGCAGCCCAAGGAACGCCCGTCTTGATTGGTAGCGGTGCCAACTGGGATAATATTGGCACCTTAATGCAGGCCGCTGATGGCGTGATTGTGGCGAGTTCTCTGAAACGGAATGGACGCATCGAAGAAGCGATCGATCCCATTCGCGTTCAATCTTTCGTGGAAGCCGCCCGCGAAACTCCGGTTTCTCGGGATGAAATTATCCCCAATCGCAAAATTAAAATACAAAATACAAAATAATCGTGTCGATCGTATTTTGAGCCAAACCCATGAATCGCAATCGTTCTCTTCCTTGGATTTACCAAAAATCGCGCTGGTTTATTGGCGCGATCGCCTTGTTGGGGTTGATTCTGACTTCTTATCTCACCCTGATTAAACTGACGGGAAATTCTGCCTTTTGCCTCGCAGGTGGAGACGGCTGCAATATCGCCCTATCCAGTTCTTATGCCACGGTTTTCGGGCTTCCTCTCTCGCTTTATGGGGTCGTTGCCTATTTCAGTATGGCAATTTTGGCTTTAGTCCCGGCAGTAATCCCCTTAGAAGCAAAATCCCAACGCGATCGCCTTGAAAATTGGACTTGGAATCTCTTATTAATTGGCGCGACAGGCATGACGGCGGCGAGTAGTTATTTAGTTTATCTTCTTGCTTTTGAACTACATGCTTTTTGCCCCTATTGTCTGGCTTCGGCTACCTTTTCCATTAGTTTATTCTTATTAACCCTATTCGGTCGTCTTTGGGAAGATTGGGGGCAAGTGTTCTTTACAGGAATTATCGTTGCGATCGTAACGGTTGTGGGCGCATTAGGGGTTTATGCCAACGAAACGCCTCCTGCCCTGATTAATGGACGTATCCCCATTCCCGCCTTAAAAACCGCTCCTCAACCCGGCATCGGTTGGGAAATTGCCACCACATCCACCCCTTCAGAAATCGCCCTCGCCGAACATTTAAACCAAACCGAAGCCAAAATGTATGGGGCTTATTGGTGTCCTCATTGCAGCGAACAAAAACTCTTGTTAGGCAAACAAGCCTTTGCTCAAATCAACTATGTGGAATGCGATCGCAAGGGCAAAAACTCTCAAACTGCCCTCTGTCAAGCTAAAGGCGTGCATTCTTTCCCTACGTGGGAAATTAACGGTGAATTGTATGAAGGCATTCAAAGTTTAGAAAAGCTGGCGCAATTATCCGGCTATGCAGGAACGCAAGACTTCAAGTATATTATCCCCGGATTAAAATAGAAATTGCCCATTACCGATTACCCATAAATAATGAGAAGAAAACGTTCTATTCCTTGGCTTCACCGCTACTCGCGATTTATTATCGGCGCGATCGCGAGTATGGGGGCAGTCCTGACAGCCTATTTAACCATTACCAAACTCACGGGCGGAAATGTCGGCTGTGCGGTCAATGCCAGCGCCACGACGGGAAGTTGTAATGATGTCCTCTCCAGTCCCTATGCAACAGTTTTTGGACTTCCCTTAGCGTTATTTGGGTTGCTAGCTTATCTGGCAATGATAACTTTTGCCCTCTCTCCCTATGTTATCAATCCTGAAAACAATCGCGATTTGCGAAATACACTAAACCATTGGACGAGCTTATTTTTACTGATTGGCTCGACGGCTATGATGGTTTTTAGTGCTTATTTAATGTACGTTCTCTTTGGCAAAATCCAAGCAGTTTGTTATTACTGTATCGGGTCGGCCTTATTTTCTTTGAGCTTATTTTTACTGACAGTTTTTGGACGAGATTGGGAAGATAGCGGTCAAATTATTTTCACCAGTGTTATCGTCGCTTTTATTACTTTTATGGGCACCTTGGGAATTTATGCCCCGCTCAACGATCCCGCGATCGCTGAAGGTAAAATTCCCATTCCTATCGCCAGACAAAGCGAACTCATTCCGGGAAAAGGCTGGAAAATCTCTACCAAGTCGGGAGAGTCCGAAATTGAACTCGCCCAACATTTAAGGGAAAATGACATTAAAATGTACGGTGCCTACTGGTGTCCTCATTGTTACGAGCAAAAAGCCCTGTTTGGCAAAGAAGCCTTTGCGGAAGTGGAATATATTGAATGCGAGGCAGATGGAGAAAATGCTCAACCTCAAGCCTGTGAAGCGGCTGGGGTTCAATCTTATCCCAGTTGGGAGATTGGCGATCGCTTACAACCGGGACGGCTGTTGTTAGATGAATTAGCCGAAGTCTCTGAATATGACGGTTCGACCGATTTTCAATATGTTCTTCCAACAAGATAAGAGAGTTTCTTGAGCGATCGCTATATTTCCAGTGGCAGTTTCTCTCAAGAAGGCAGTAAAACGGAAAAGAAGGAAAGCTGTAATTCTCGGAAATTTTCTTTGTACGTTCTTTGCTGTCTGGCACGATTGTAGATGTCTAATTTACGCTCTCGATTTATATCTCTTTGGTCTTGGTGGCAGCAAAAGCGAGCCTTTGGTGTTGCTTCTTTTGGAGTCGCGGGCTGTATTATTCTCTTGCGATCGAGCGGGATTCTCCAAACTTGGGAATGGGCGGCTTACGATCAATTATTTCGCCTGCGTCCGGCTGAACCTCCAGAAGAGCGGGTTTTAATTGTGGCGATCGATGAAGAAGATATCCAACAAATCGGGACTTGGCCGATCCCCGATCGCATTTTGGCCGATCTCATTAATAAGTTAAATGAGTCCCAACCCCGGGCGATTGGTTTGGATATTTATCGCGATCTCATCGTCGAACCCGGTCACGATCGCTTACAAAAAGCGATGACGGAAATTCCCTATTTTGTCGGTATTGAAAAATTAGGGGACAGCAGAAGCGGAATTGCTCCTCCTCTGCTCCTCCCTGATGAGACCGTTGGTTTTAATAATGTTGCGACTGATGCAGATGGAAGAGTCCGTCGCAGCCTGTTTTATGTCCACGAAGACGACGGAAAATCTCGAACCAGCTTTGCCTTGCGTTTGGCCTTACTTTATCTCAAACAAGAAGGCATTGAGCCGCACCCAGCAGAAGTTAACCCCAAGTATCTCCAATTAAACAAAAGTCCCTTCCCGTCCTTGCAATCTAATGATGGGGCTTACGTTCGCATGGACAACCAAGGCTATCAAGTTTTAGTCAACTTTCGTCATCCTAATGCTTTTGAAAAAGTTACGTTGCGGGAAGTGCTGAACGGAGAAGTCTCTCCCGATCGCATTCGCGATCGCATTGTGGCCATTGGTTCAACTGCTGAGAGCTTGGGAGATTTTGTTTATATTCCTTACAGTACCAATCCTTTTGGCTCTATTTCTCCGATCTATGGTGTAGAACTCCACGCCAATTTTATCAGCTATATTCTCGGCGCAGTTCTCGATGGTCGTCCTATCATTCAGGTTTGGCCCGATGCGATCGAATGGTTGTGGATTTTGTTCTGGTCGAGTCTGGGAACCGCGATCGTTCTGCAATTGCGATCGCCACTTCACTCATTAGCAGGATTGTTGGGTGGAGTTGCCATTCTCATCGGGGGAACTTATGGTGTATTTTTGTGGGGATGGTGGCTTCCCGTCATTCCACCTTTACTCAGTTTGGGAGGCTCTGCCAGCGTCTTGACGGGCTATTTGGCCTATCGCCAAGAAGAACTCAAACGCTCGACAGAATTTTTAAAATCCACGATCGACAATATTCCCGATCCTATCTTTGTTAAAGATCGCGATCGCCGTTGGATTGTTCTCAATCAATCCTTTTGTGATTTTAGCGGCTATCCCTTGGCAGAATTACTCAATAAAACCGATGCCGATATTTTTCACCCCAGCGAAGCACAAGTCTTTCGCGAACAAGATGAGTGGGTTTTTCGCTATCAAACTCCGCGAGAACATGAAGAACAATTAACCGATCGCCAAGGCCGGATTTATTTAACAGCAACCAAACGTTCTTTACATAAAGATGCGGCGGGCAATATCTTTTTAATTGGTGTCATTCGCGATATTACGGAACGGAAAAAAATTGAAGAGGAGTTAAGACGAACCACGGAAGAACTCAGTCGTTCTAATGCCGAACTCAAACGCACTCACGTTCGCTTGCATCATTTGGCTTACACGGATTCCCTCACGGGTTTGGCCAACCGCAAAGGTTTTTATGAAAGTTTTCACACCTTTTTGGTTTGGGCGCAAAACAACAAGCGTCTCGTAGGATTATTGTTTTTGGATCTCGATGGTTTCAAACAAGTCAATGATAATCTCGGACACCAAGGGGGCGATTTACTCCTCAAAGCGGTCGCCGAACGCATTGAGAACTGCTTGCGGGATAGCGATCGCGTTGCTCGTTTGGGAGGCGATGAATTCACGGTTATTTTACCCGGAATCAAGAAAGCAGAAGATGTTGCAATTGTCGCCCATAAAATTGCGACAACTCTATCTACTCCTTTCCTTTTAAATGAGGAGCGCGTTTTTATTACTGTTAGTATTGGCAGCAGTGTTTACCCGCAAGATGGCAGTACGGAAGAAGTTTTAATCTCTCTTGCTGACAAAGCCATGTATCAAGTTAAAAACAGCAATCGCCCTGAAGAGAAACCTACGGAAAGCAATCAGTAATTATACTGAACAATAATTGTAATATATAAACTAATATTATAATTTTGTAAAAAAAATTAGCTTTTCCAGTGGATGAAAAAAATTCATCAGAAAATTGTGAATAATTTGCGTGCTATTTTGCACAGCCGTGAATATACTTATAGTGATGAGTCAGAAACAAGATTCAGTCTTGGTAGGGTTATGAAGATTTCTCTTCGTTTCACAAATACAGTAGAAATTGGTTTGGCCGTTGGGGTGAGCCTGCAAATTTTGCTGTTTGGAGCTTGTGAAGTAGTTGCCCAAACAAAAGACGGTGTTAATTCAGAGACCCTCAATTCCCCCTTAAATTCTGCAATCTGGATTTCCCCAGCAAAAGTAAGCCAAGCTAGGCACTTGCTCGATTTCAATAAAGAATTCGATCCTGATAATAATGGCAAGCCTCGCGATACAAGAGGAACTGGAACTCGCTGCATTCACGATTCCCTTGAAAATATTCTTCAGAATTTTCTGATTTAGAAATTTAATCGAGAAAATTAATTTAATTATCTTGTACCGAGATTGATTCAAAAGTATTAGTCTGCAAGGTTGCTACGCTGGAAACTGACCGAACTTCATATTTTTGCAAAATTTAATCGCATTTTTTTTACAAAAATTAGTGTTTTACAAAAATTAGTGAATATTAACAATCTTTTTGTACTCTCTGTAAAAGTACGGAGTCGCTCTGGTTCTTCATTTTTGGGATTGACGGCCGCAAAAAACCCACTCTTTTTTGCGGTTAGAGTGGGTAACAAAACAGAGCTAAAATGGTTAATTAATCATAAATTCCATTATTCAAACGATCGTCGCCTTGAGTGAAGACATCAGCGCGTTGAACAACGGTAAATTTATCCAAGTTAGCTTGCAAGCGTTGCTTTTGCGTTTCAGATAAACCCGGAATATTGAGGACATCCTCTACCGCCTGATAAGGGGCATTACTGACAATTTTGGTTGCCAAAGTCGGATAAAATCCTTGCAATTGACGAAACCCTCGAACGTTTGTATTGTTTAAGTCAATTTTTTGACCGAACTCTGTTGTCAGCATCTTGTCCGCTTGGTTGCGAAGTTCTGCTAATACGGGAGCATTGACTCTCGTAAATTGCCCAGTAAATTGCGGTAAGGAAACAGCTAAGGTTGCTTGTTGTCCTCCAAAAACCCAACAGGTGAACGCCAGTAAGGCGATCGCAAGAACGCGAAATACATTTTTCATCAAATCCTCCTCAGCAAAGCTCTAAAAACAAAGACATTAGAATTTTTTTAACTTTTGTGTTCTATTTCTCATTTTATCCCAGAACGGGAACAGTTAGCCGTGACTCGTTCCTTGCGAACAGGTCAATTCGCGATCGCGAAATCTTGACTTGCAGAAAAATTTCTCATATCATAAACGTTTATATTTTTTTCTAGAAAATGTAGTGTCAGTCATAGCCATTCGAGGCTAATCCAGAAAATTCAGCCGAACTCGTCTAGTTAATTAGAGAAAATAGTGGTTTCTTCTAGCGTATCTCCAACATCTCAAGCAACCCCAACCCCAATCCGACGCACGGGGGCTTATGCCTTAATCGATAGTCTCGTCCGTCACGGAGTTAAGCATATTTTTGGCTATCCGGGGGGAGCCATTCTGCCGATTTACGATGAAGTGTATCGTGCCGAAGCAAGGGGCGATGTGCAACATATTCTTGTCAGACACGAACAGGGGGCTTCCCATGCGGCGGACGGTTATGCTCGCGCCACGGGGCAGGTGGGGGTGTGTTTTGCGACTTCCGGACCCGGTGCGACAAATTTAGTGACAGGCATTGCAACGGCGCATCTCGATTCTATTCCTTTGGTGGCGATTACCGGACAGGTGGCACGAGGGGCGATCGGAACTGATGCTTTCCAAGAAACCGATATTTGGGGCATTACTCTGCCGATCGTGAAAAATTCCTATGTGGTCCGTCAGCCGGAAGATATGGCGCGGATCGTCGCAGAAGCTTTTCATATCGCAAGTTCTGGCCGTCCGGGTCCGGTATTGATTGATGTGCCGAAAGATGTGGGTTTAGAGGAGTTTGACTATATTCCGGTAGAGCCGGGTGGGATTAAATTAACCGGGTTTCGCCCGACGGTGAAGGGAAATCCCAGACAAATTAATGCGGCTTTGAAGTTAATACAGGCAGCAGAATGCCCGCTTATGTACGTGGGTGGGGGCGCGATCGCAGCCGGGGCGCACCGACAATTACACCAACTCGCAGAACATTTTCACATTCCTGTGACGACGACTTTGATGGGGTTGGGGGCTTTTGATGAAAATCACGCGCTTTCCGTGGGAATGTTGGGGATGCACGGCACGGCTTATGCAAATTTTGCGGTCAGTGAATGCGATTTATTAATTGCGATCGGCTCGCGGTTTGACGATCGCGTGACGGGAAAATTAGATGAATTTGCCTCGAAAGCCAAGGTGATTCATATCGACATCGATCCCGCAGAAGTCGGGAAAAATCGAGCGCCAGAAGTTCCCATTGTTGGGGATGTGAAGGTGGTCTTAACCCAAATGCTCGATCGCCTTGGAGAATTGGGACTCGAGGAAGATGAGGAAAAAACGCGGGTTTGGTTAGAGAAAATCGCTCATTGGCGCAAGGACTATCCCCTCGTGGTTCCCCATCATGCTGATAGTCTTTCCCCGCAAGAAGTGATTGTGGCAATCGGCCAGCAAGCGCCCAATGCTTACTATACGACCGATGTCGGGCAGCATCAGATGTGGGCGGCACAGTTTATCAATTATGGTCCCCGTCGTTGGATTTCGAGTGCGGGACTGGGAACGATGGGCTATGGAATGCCTGCTGCTATGGGGGTTAAGGTGGCATTGCCAGAAGAAGAGGTGATTTGTATTAGCGGCGATGCCAGTTTTCAAATGAATCTGCAAGAGTTGGCTACTCTGGCCCAATATAACATTGCGGCAAAGACGATCATTATTAATAATGGTTGGCAAGGTATGGTACGTCAATGGCAGCAGACTTTCTTTGGGGAGCGTTATTCTTCTTCTAATATGGAAGTCGGGATGCCGGATTTTGTGAAATTGGCTGAGGCGTTTGGGGTCAAGGGCATTTTGGTGCGCGATCGCAGCGAATTGAAAGAAGCGATCGCAACGATGCTGGCTTACAATGGTCCTGTTTTAGTGGATGCCCATGTTACCCGAGATGAAAATTGCTATCCGATGATCGCCCCCGGTAAAAACAACTCGCAAATGTTGGGACTACCGAAAAAGAATAAGGTGGATGAAGCGATCGGCTTGATTTATTGCAGCAGTTGTGGGGCAAAAAATCCCACGACTAATAAATTTTGTCCTGAATGTGGGGCAAAACTTTGACAGTTATCAGTTATCAATGAGAGAACGGAAATTGATAACTGTTTATTGTTCAACAGTATCGGACAAAGCGATCGCATCACGCTTTGCCCGCTCTTTTTATCATCTACAGCTCTTGAAGGCAGGATCGCCAATTACAACAGAAAGGAAATGAGATGGCACAGAATCCGGATTTTTATTCTAAACAACTGCGTCTAGCAATTCTCAGTGCATATCCGAGCAAAGCCGATCTAGAAATTTTGATTGCTGACGAATTTAATGAGAATTTAGAGGCGATCGTAGGAGGAAATAATAACACCCAGATTGTTTTTAACCTTATCAAGTGGGCAAAATCTCAAGGAAAACTTTCTTCTCTTGTTGAGGCTGCATATCAAAATAATCCCAATAATGAGAAATTGCAAGAATTTTATCGTCAATGGCTCAACTCTTTTGTTGGCAAATCCTCTAGGAAGGGTCGAGATTTAGGGCCAGACTTTGACTGGAGAGGAATTACAGATGAGAGGGAATTACAAAGTTGGTTCAAACCCGAACCCGAATTACTTGATATTGGTTTTTTGAGACAAGCGATCGCTCATTCTGCTTCAGTTTGTCGCGTTGAAATTGCCGACTTTGGTATTGTTGGGACGGGAGTTTTAATTGGCGATCGCCAAGTTTTGACGAATTATCATGTTTTGCAATCCAGTCTCGATCTCGATGTTTGCGAAATACTACGACGGACGGTTTTGCGTTTTGGTTGTTATACTTCGGAAACTGGAGATGAATTAACCGGACAAGTATTTCAATTAGATCGCGATCGCCCTATTCTCGATTCTAGTCCAACGCGAGAATTAGATTACGTTTTGCTAAACGCGGACGAAAAGATTAAACAGTTTTCAGAAATTCAACCCGCATCTTTAGAGTGCGATCGCCTTCCTGAAGAACGAATGGGACTCAATATTTTGCAACATCCTGAAGGAGGTTCGATGAAAATTGCCATCAGCACCAATGGGATTACGGGAGTTTACAAGGAATCTGGACTGATTCAATATGTCACTAAAACGGCTGGAGGGTCAAGCGGTGCGCCCTGTTTTAATGAAGATTGGCAGTTGGTTGCCCTGCATCACGCCCAAAGAGCGAGGGTCTTTGGTACGATCCGAGAGGGAATTTTATTGAATTCGATTTATTCGAGAATTCAATCTCATCTGAAGTAGAACTATAATAGATCGGATTTTGACTTTCTATCGCTAAAATGAGTCGTCGAATTATTACCGTCCAATACGAATCGAAAACGCCGAATGCCCGAATCGATACTTATTTTGATAAGGTCATTAAGTATATTCCCGCCGATATTGTCTGCGCTTGGGTAACAGCGAATGGACTTATTGAAAGTGCGGCAAATATTCCTAAAAGTGTGGTGCTATGGATTACTTTTGCGATCGCAACGATCTTAACAGCAATTTGGACATTAAAACAAACTTCTTTACCCGATCGCTCTCCAGCAATCACGCAAATTACAATTTCAACCCTTGCATTCATCGTCTGGGTTTTTGCTTTAGGAGGTCCTTTTGCTACGCTGGAATTTTATCAACCTGTTTACGGTTCTCTGCTGTTGATTTTCTATACTCTAGTCGTGGGTTTAATCAATCCGCTTGAAGAATAAAATTGCGGCATAAAACTATAATTTTGCACGATATTTTGAGAAAGATATGGGATTGACAAACCAACAGCGAAAACAACTTCGAGAAGCGCTACAAAGTGCATTTCCCGATCTAGGAGATTTTAAAATTGTACTCGATGATCTCGGCTGGAATTTAGGGAATATCGCTAAAAATTGCACGACAGATAGACAAATTTTTCACAGAGTTGTTTGCTACGCTGACAGTTGCGATCGAATAGAGACACTCGTGCGAGAAGCAAGAGAAGCAAATCCGGGAAATCCTCAGCTAAAGGTGTTTACAACTAGCGATATTACTGCAAAAGAACTTGCTGAATTATGCGATCGTGAAGCAGAAGCAGAAGAAAACCAAAAACTTGAAAAACGTAGCAAGATTGAGCAAAAAACTCGAAATAAAGCGAACGAATTGCAGAATTTAGAGTCTCATGATTCTAATCCCAATCGTATCGAGCTAGAATTCAAAAAATATATTCGCAAGCTCGATTTTAAGGACGCGATCGCTAACTTCAAAAATACAATTGGAAGTTGTCAAGAAAATGTTGGATATTTTTGTTTTTTAATTGAGAGAAGTCACCTATTAGCAGGTGATAGCTATTTAGAGGAAATTCGTTATCTCCTTGAAGAAGAAAGTATGGGTAAATTTAAGTATTATCCCATTCAACTTTCTGATGGTGGCATTGTTTCTAATGAATGGGGAATTTTAAATCGTCTTGCTGGATATTTTGGTTTAGAAAACTCACCTAATCCAAACACCAAAGATATTGCTTATCAAATTTGTCATACAATTCATACAGGAACTATTATTTTTTTTGAATTTAATTTTCGAGATTACATCTCCGAAGAAACCAAAATCATAGATTGGTTTGTCAATCAGTTTTGGTTGCTCCTTACTGAAACAATAAAAAATACGGGTCTACCGAACTTAGTATGTAAAACTAAGTTGAGAAAAGGGCATCCAACC
>NZ_JCAMRX010000075.1:0-24372 GCF_059821285.1 Spirulina sp. LEGE 11439 | reverse complement strand
TTCTTTTTACTGTACTATTTATATTTTCTTTACACAATAACTTCGGTAGACCCGATAATACTATTCAACTCTGGTCGATTTATAGTGGAGAATTACCGAAAACCCTGCGATCGCATTCTGATTCTATTACTTGTCTTGAGAGAAGCGAGAAGCAGAGAAAGAAAACTCATAAAACTCTGAACTACGATAATTAACAGAGGAGAATGAAGCATTGAGAAAGTCGGTGGCAAATTATCCCGATGTCTAGGAAAGATTACAAGCGCAAATCAGTTCCCGATCGGAAACTATAATTTTTTCAAATAGAGGACTTGAAATTATGCTGACAGTATTGAAACCTTGGAGGATGGGAAAGGCTTTGGCGATCGCTCTTTTGGGTTTAGGACTCGGCGCGTCGATTCAACTCCCCACCCGCGCTCGAGTTGATGTCGAGGGCGAATTGTTACAAGAAGTTTTACCCTTGGGATCGGACGTATTGGCTGCTATTCGCGAAGCTCCCTACAGTCAACTTTTTTCTGTCACCCTAGACAGTGGTGCAACGGGTTACGGGGTCAAAGATAGAGATTTTAGTGGAAAATATAATGATGTGGGTTTTTATAGCCTCTGGGGAGATATTCCCGAGCAAAATCTCCTGCAAGCGGTGGTATTTTATTGTTTCCGCAACCTCGACCTCGCAGATGCAGAACTGGAAAAAGTGATTTTAATGGATGGAGATCGCCTTCTCGTGACTTTGGAACAACGAGCGATCGCGACTCCCGCACAAACGGTAGAAGTCGTCCCGGAGCGCTACGAACCGATATTCTATACAGATCCATTCTACGATCCGTTTTGGGGGTCGATCTACGGCAGAAGGGGAGGCTATCACCATGTTCGCACCATCTACGTCCCGGCAGTAGAATGTAGCGTTGGGGGAGGGCGCTTTGACTTATCGCCTGTTAAAGATGCGATCGCGCAACTTCCAGAGCAAACTTTAGACGTGCAATTGATTTTTAGTAACGGGTTGGTGGAAAACTGGCGCTTGGGTCGCAAGACAGTGCAACAATTGAAGAACTTACCGACTTTGAGACGTTAGATTGCGTACTGATTTGCGGTGCGATCGCTGTTGGAGTTTGAAGAGTTAGCGCGATCGCATTTCCGAACTTTTGTATTATGATAAAAATGGCTGCAACTCACAGCAGGATTGATGCGATCGCTTTCTCTCTAAAAGGTTGATATGGCACTTGATTTAGCGCTAATTGGTCGAGGTTTGAGTCCTTTTATCAAACCTGCTAGCCGTCACATAGGCAGACATTTGATAGGCGAGGAAATTTTAGAAAGACAAAAATGGCGAGAAACTGCCTTAGAACCAATTTTGCAGAAAGCAGCAGAGGGTGTTTCAGAGACGATAGAACTTTTGGGAAAAGCCGAAATCGACCAGATTTGTTTGTTTTTGATTTCTCCGGAAGCAGAAGCGATCGTGCGCCAAATTTATGCAGCATCGAGTTTAGGCGATCGGCAAAAGGATATTGATTCGATCCGACAGGAATTTTTACTGTCTTTTGCGCTTTATACCAATATCCCAGAAACAGAGCTTGAGGAGTCTGCACCGCAAATTTTTAACATTTTATTAGAGGGATGTGAAAAAGCGCTACGCATGGCGATCGATGCTGGGAAACTTTCAGCACATGAAGCGCGATCGGAATTTCGACATCGCATGATTTTAGATGAATTAGCTGCAATTCAGAAAAATCTAGAGTTTTTGACAGAAAATCGACAGTTAGATATTCAAGCAATTTTGAAGTTTGAGGAAAAATATCGAGAGCAAGTTGCGCTGTGTCACAGTAAAATTACTCCTCCTTATCTCAGCGATCTAAAAAAATTAGCGATCGATCGCCTCTATGTTGCTGCGAATTTTATTCCATTGCAAAATCGAAGAGAAGAAAATTCAGAAAAACTCGAACTAGAACAGTTTCGAGGTACAATTTATCGCTCTGTTTTACTGGGAAATCCGGGCGCAGGAAAATCGACTTTTTCGCAGAAACTTTGCTACGATTTAGCAAGCCGTTATTCAGAAGGTTTGTTATCTGAAAGGCGAGTCACTCCAATTCTTGTAATTCTGCGAGCATACGGTGCGGCGAAGAAAGAGAGAAGTTGTTCGATTTTACAATTTATTGAAGAAGATGCAAATGCTCGATATCAAGTTAAACCGCCCGATGGTGCATTTGAGTATCTTCTCTTGAATGGTCGAGCAATGGTGATTTTTGATGGGCTAGATGAATTAACTGATACAAGTTACCGTCAGGAAATTAGCGAGAATGTAGAATTGTTTTGCAATCTTTATCCTTCTGTTCCCGTATTAACAACATCTCGCGAAGTTGGTTATAAAGAAGCACCACTCGATGAAGAGAAATTCGAGATATTTCTGCTGTCTGAGTTTGCAGAAAAACAAGTTAAAGAGTATGTAGAAAAATGGTTTGCAGTCGATCCAGATTTATCAATTCAAGCCAGAAAAAAAAATGTTCAAAAGTTTCTAGAGGAAAGTCAAACGGTTTCGGATTTACGTTCTAATGCACTTATGTTGGGCTTAATGTGCAATCTTTATCGAGGAGAGGGTTATATTCCCAAAAATCGTACAGATGTGTATAGTAAATGTGCTGAAATGTTATTTGACCGTTGGGATAAACAAAGAAAAATCAATATTCCGTCAGCAATCAAGAATATTGAATCTCAAATTAAACCAACAATGATGTATTTGGCAAATTGGATTTATGCAGATGAATCATTACAAAGTGGTGTAACTGAACAAAAACTCGTTGAAAAATCTACAGAATATTTACACAATAAACGATTCGAGGATCGCGATGATGCGGAGCAAGCAGCAAGAGCATTTATTCGCTTTTGTCGAGGACGTGCTTGGGTTTTTACCGACACGGGAACAATAAAAGAAGAAGCCCTATATCAGTTTACCCATCGTACTTTTTTAGAATATTTTACGGCTGCTTATTTGAATCGTAGTTGCGAAACATGGAAGGATTTACTAGCAATATTATTACCAAGAATTGCCAATCAAGAATGGAATATTGTATCTCAATTAGCTTTTCAAATACAAGACAGGCAAAGAGAGGAAGCAATAGATAATTTATTAATTTCTCTGATTGAACAGGCTGATAGCATTGAAATTCACAAGAAAGAAAAATGGAATTTACTATTATTTGCCGTTCAATGCTTAGAATTTTCAATTCCCAAACAAACAGTAGTAAAAAGAATAACAAGATCGGTTCTACTAAGTTTTACTGATTTTGGAGTTTATAATACTTATAAAATAGCGAGTATTGCAAAACGGAAAAAACTTAACGCAAAAGAAATAGAACGTAGTTTGAAAAATTCTGCATTTGAAAACAAGAAAATTATCGACTCGGTTATTTTGGATATAGTTGATGAAAAAATTTACAAAAAAAGATACAATGAAATTCCTTATATCATAGAGATAACAAACAAAGATATAAATATAGTAAAATATATTGCTCAATCTAAATTTGATGAACTACAGCAAATATGTAAAAAAGAATTTTTAGTTTGCTTAATTTCTTATGAAGAAGAAATAGTTAGTTTATCAGATTTTATAAAATGGCATGGAATCGAAAAAATATTCAGAAATTATCATTATAGAACTTTTCCAAATTCATGGAGATTATTTGCAGTTTATAATTTGCTTTATGATTTTATTGGAGGTTATTCTCAAAAAAGTATTTCAAAAGCAGTTGAAGATTTTAAATTTATATCCGATCTGGCTTTGTCATCATCAATACCTTGGTTATATACTAAGGTAAACACTAATTACTTTGTTCCTGATAATGTTTTTTTTGATAAAAATATTAATAAACTAGAAACAAAACTAGATCGACATTCCGTTTTTGGATTTTATACTCTCCTCGCTACTTTATGGGAAATTAATGAGCAAGATACAATAATAAGCGATTTGAAAACTTCATACCACTATACAAAATCCAACTTATTAAACGGTATAATTTATATACTCTTATGCCGACGTGATGACCTAGAAATAGAAATTGATGATATAGATATGAATGGTATTGATAAGAAGTCATTCGATTCTCTTAAACCTACTTCAGAAACAATTAACAAATGTCTAAACCAATTTAACTTTACCGAAGAACAAAAAGGCTTTATTTGGCGATGGATACGAGGAGAAATCAATTTTGTTGCCAACACAGAAGAGGAAGAAGAAGCGATCGCACTACCATCAACTTAAAAATAAATGTTGAAAAGCTATCTTTCCGATCCAGAAAAGCGATCGCATTGTCTACAAAAGCAGAAATAGAATTATTTCACCAATAACCCAACTCAAAAATAGCGATCGCGAACCTCATGGAAAATCGAGATAACTCTCTTTATCCTACTATTTACCATTGAAAATAATACATAAGTTGGGAGACAAACTCGCTTTCTAAAACTAAACGTTGTTGAAGATCGGCAAGATTGCGATAGGGTCGATTTTGCACGATCGCTCGTGCAAATTGAGCGTCAATCCAAGGAATTTGTTCTAATTGTTTTAAGGTTGCTGTATTAGGGTTCACTCTTTGAGGATTTTCTGGACTTTCGGGATCGTAATAACAAAAATAAAGTAAGGGTTTAAGAGATTGCAAAAGACTTAAAGACAGCCCGATCGCGGTGGAAATATCCTCAATACATAAAAACTGTACTCCCATGCCTCGCAACTCTATCAGCGATCGCGCCCTATGAATAGAAATACCCGGTAAGCGCAACCAATCATCGACGGTAGCGCGGTTGACATCCAGTTGTAATCCCAATTCTGCGGCAATTTGCACTTCTTCAAGCGATCGCAGGCGATAATAAGGATCGCGTAAAATTCTGCCCCGAATAGCGGTCTTTTGCGGGTTAAATTGAGAGGAAATTTTTCCGAGAGAATTCAACCAATTCATAACTCCCTAACAATCGAGAAGTTGACGGCGTTTTTGCTCAAATTCACCCTCTGATAATAACCCTTCTTGTCTCAGTCCTTCCAATTGGCGCAATGCGTCGGCGATCGCGATCGCTTTCTGGGGATCGAGAGCATTATCGGGAGAAGAGAGTCCCGAGGGAGTTTGCGTGGCGATCGCGTTTATCCCCTCATTAAAACGGCGATCGAACTCTTCCTTCTCTAAAAATAAATACCAAACTGCTTCGATCGCACTCGCAACGTGGGGAATGGGAGTCGCAAAGAGGATCAGGTAGAAAATTCCCCAGAGGGGTTGGCGCAAATAGAACTTGTGCAAACCCACAATCGGTGCGATCGTCCCAGTTAATGCTAAAATGACGGCAATTTTCTGATTTCTGGGTTTTTGCCAGAGTGTGTTGAACATAAAATTTTTCCTTGTCTTGCCCTCGTTTTATTTTGCTTCTATGCTTATATTTCTTCTTCTCTCCTCCTTTCCTATTGCCTTCAATACGGGAAACCGAATTGTTCCCCGACTTTTCTCTAGTCTACAATAAATATAGATTGGCATGAAACCTATTAAACTACATTAACAAAAGAAATTTACAGAGGAATTATGGGATTTTTTGATTCGGAAGTCGTCCAACAAGAAGCCAAGCAATTGTTTGAAGATTATCAATCTCTCATGCAGCTTGGGGGGGAGTATGGCAAGTTCGATCGCGAGGGGAAAAAGCTATTCATCGATCGCATGGAAGAACTCATGGAGCGCTATAAAATCTTTATGAAGCGCTTTGAGTTATCTGATGATTTTATGGCAAAAATGACCGTCGAACAGTTAAAAACTCAACTGGGTCAATTTGGCATGACTCCTCAAGCCATGTTCGACCAAATGAATACCACCCTCGAGCGGATGAAATCAGAAATCGAGAATTAACTTTGCTGATGTCTTCGGAATAGCGATCGCATTTAGTTTAGCATAACGCGATCGATTGTTTTGCTTAACCAGATGAGTTAACGCAGTCTCTTCCTCAAGATAGATAAGAGGATGGAATTGCCGATTTTGGGGAATTTGGCGATCGTAAACAATGGGAAATTTAATGATATATCGAGATATGGGATTGCGATCGATGACAGATCATGATTTGTTTAGCTTCTTTTAAAATTCTATGTTAATGGTATACACTATTTCTTGATGGAGATATTACATTAACGGATAGAGAAAACATCGACTTTAATTGCTCGTGCAATAACAAGATAACACAAGAAAAAAGAGATATTGAGTTTTGCTGATTTAAAAATGCCCCTAAAATCTTACACATTTATCGATCTTTTTGCTGGTATTGGAGGGTTTAGAATTGCTCTAGATCGCCTTGGCTGTCAATGTATTTTTTCATCCGAGTGGAATAAGTTTTCTCAACAAACTTATCGCTCGAATTTTACAGGAGAAATCTTTGGAGATATTACAGAAATCTCTACCAATGAGATTCCCGATTGTGATATTGTAACGGCTGGATTTCCTTGTCAGCCTTTTAGTATTGCAGGTGTTACCAAACACAATGCTCTCGGTTCAAAACATGGCTTTGAACACGCAACACAAGGAACGTTATTTTTTGAAATTGCTCGTATTATTCAAGAAAAAAGGCCGAAATGTTTTATTCTTGAAAATGTCAAAAATTTGCAAAATCACAATAAAGGTAAAACATTTCAAGTTATTACAACAACACTAGAGGAAGAATTAGGTTATCAAATTTATTATCAAGTTCTTGATGCGCGTTCAATTGTACCGCAAAACCGCAAGCGAATTTTTATCGTTGGTTTTTCCCAACCGACTGAGTTTAATTTTCCGCAATTACCCAATCTTAATCCAAAAATAAAAAATATTTTAGCAACCGAGGTAGAAGAAAAATATACATTATCAGATCATTTATGGCAATATTTACAAGACTATGCAGCAAAACATCGTGCAAAAGGGAATGGTTTCGGTTATGGTTTAGCCGATCTTGAGGGAATATCTCGAACCTTAAGTGCAAGATATTATAAAGATGGTGCAGAAATTTTAATTCCTCAAGAAGGCAAAAATCCACGACGTTTAACTCCTCGAGAATGTTCGAGATTAATGGGGTTTCCCGATGATTTTAAAATCCCTGTTTCTGACAATCAAGCCTATAGACAATTTGGTAATGCGGTTGTTCCACCTGTTGTAAAAGCTATTGGAGAAGAAGTTTTAAAAAGTTTAGATCGATTTGGTCAAAATAAAGTTAAAACAAAATTATCTTCTGTCCAACTTTCTATCCCTTTTAAATTTAACGAAGTTGTATAAATGTCTTATTCAATGAGTAAAAAAGAAGTAAAAATGCTTGCTGAAATCAGAAGTAAATATTACATGAAACCTGTATTAAATAAAATTGATGAATGTTTTGAGCAATTGACTAGCGATCGCTTTCCTACTGTTTTCAATAAACTATATGAATTAATTACAAACTGTCAAGATGAAGTGATAAGTTTGATTGAAGATAGAAAAAAAAGAGGAGAAATCAAAAGTGTAGAACAAGCAAGTCGTTCTATCGTTGGCAATATCTTTCCCTATTGCGTTATTTATATTTTTGTAAAAAATAAAGAAGTTGAAAATATTAGCAATCATATTTTGATTACCAGCAAAAAAAGTGATGTTAAAGGCTTTGAAGATATATCAATTGTTAGGATTGGTGAGGAAGATACGCAAAAACCAGATTGCGATCTCATTATCTATTCATATAAGTTAAATTCAGAATCAGAGCAACTAGATCGCTGTATTATTCTTTCCTTAAAAACATCAATGAGAGAACGTGCGGCTCAAACTTATAAATGGAAATTACTACTCGAAATTGCTAATGATTCTGATTGTAAAATTAAGCAAAAATATGATATTTCCTACAATGTCGAACAAGTTCCTCTGATTTGTTTTGTAACTGTTAATTTTTATAATGAAATAAATAACCCTCAACAAAGAGGAATGCTGAAATTTTTCGATCGCTCATTCCTTGCTAAAGAAGTAGATACACCTCTCAATTTCATTTCACCTTTATCCGATTTAGTCCAATTTGTCAATGAGCAATTTTCTTGATTTTGTCCTTATAATTCCCGATCGCCAAAATATGCAATAATAGTGCGACTGTCCTCTAGCGTCTTCCTCCCTCATGGTTGAGTCCTTCTCGTCTCCCTCTACTGAAGAAATCGCGGCGGCGCTAGAAACGCCCACAGATTTTAACTTTCAACTTCCGGATCCTGAAGACGAGGAGATCCAAGAACACGACTTTCAACAACAACTCGATCGCATTTGGAAAGTTTGCGAACAGTTTGACCTACAGACGGATATTTGGCGAGGGCGAATTTTGCGCTCGGTGCGCGATCGCGAAAAAAAAGGCGGTGACGGACGAGGGACGGGATTTATCAATTGGTTAAAAAAGCGAGAAATCACAAAAAGTCAGGCTTATGCTCTGATTCAACTGGCGAATAGTGCGGATACCCTACTCGCGGAAGGACAACTCGATCCCGAGGCGATTAACAATTTTAGCAAGCGGGCATTTGTAGAGACTGCCAAAGCCTCCCCAGAAGTGCAGAAAATGGTCTCAGAAGCTGCCTTGGGAGGCGATCGCATTACTCGACGAGAAGTGAAGCAATTGGCCGATGAATGGACGGCCATGAGTTCGGAATTATTGCCCGAGGAAGTCAAAGAAAAAGCCTCAGAAGGAGGACTTCCACCTCGCCATCTCGCCCCTTTGGTTCGAGAAATGGAAAAGCTACCGGATACACACTTAAAAGAAATTCAACGAGAAGTTGCTGAAAATCCCGATATCGATACCGTCAAAAATCTCACTTCCTCTGCAAAAAATCTCTCTAAATACCTCGACTCGGCGGCACGCGTCCAAACCCTGCAAAAAGGCGCGATAGACCTTGAAATGGCGCTAGAAGAAGCCTTACGCATCGATTGCTTGAATACCGCCGCCGATATCGTCAAACAAGCCACCTCTCTCGAACAAATGACGGGGAAACTCTTTACAACATGGAAACGTTTGAGCAACCTTGCCGATCGCCTTTATGTGGATACTGGAGCCAGTAACCCCCACCTGCGATCGATGTTAACCTGCTTGGAAAGTCTAACAGGAGAGACAATTGAGGTACAGTTAGACGACGCAGGAGAAAAAATAGTGCGATTGAAGATTATCAGTGAAGACTAAGAGTAAACGAGTCTTGTTCATGGCTCATTGAAATGTCATAACATTGTCAAAATCCTGTCACGGTGTTGTCAAATTCCTTCTCTACATTAGAAATTGTCAGCCCGAAATCTACTTTCCGATCGCAAAACTCTTGCTCTCGGGCTGGCTTTCCTTCCTCCAATTGATGACACTTTTCCTGAAAGACGCGGGACTGTCTACCCTTGTTTTCTTTAGGGAAAATACCCGAACAACACTCACTTTCTCAATTGACCAATAGCAATGAAAGATAATAATTCCCATCAATCTACGACAGTTAATCAACCTCAGCAACGCGATCGCATCAAAAATGTTGCTCTCGTTTTCTTAAGTTTAGGATTGTCTTTTGGAGGGGGCTATCTCTACTCTCAAAAAACAGTTCCCGTGACTCCCACTGTCTCAGAAGCAAAGTTAACTGAAACTGAAGAAAAAGCCACGATCGCCACGCCAGCGATTCAACTCTCTCCCCGAGAGGGCGAAAATTTTGTCTCTAAAGTAGTCGAACAAGTGGGAGATGCCGTCATTCGCATCGATGCGTCTCGTACTGTCAGTCAAGCGAACAATTCTGCTTTTAACAGATTTTTCCGTTCTCAAGCCCCTCGAGAGCGAACGCAACGAGGTTCGGGATCGGGTTTTATTATCAGTCAAGATGGTAAAATTCTCACTAATGCCCATGTTGTTGCAGGAGCCGATACCGTTACCGTAACTCTCAAAGATGGGCGCAGCTTTGCCGGTCGAGTTATGGGCAGCGATCCGGCGACAGATGTAGCGGTGGTGAAGATTGATGCCAAAAATCTCCCGACTGTTACCTTGGGAGATTCCGAGCGCTTGCAACCGGGAGAATGGGCGATCGCGATCGGCAATCCCCTCGGGTTGGATAATACCGTAACCACAGGAATTATCAGCGCTACAGGGCGATCGAGCAGTGAAATTGGCGTGGCCAATAAGCGAGTGAATTTCATTCAAACCGATGCCGCGATTAACCCCGGTAATTCTGGCGGTCCTTTAATCAATGCCAAGGGAAATGTTGTGGGCATGAATACGGCTATTATTCGCAATGCTCAAGGGTTGGGCTTTGCCATTCCTATTAATCGCGCCAAACAAATCGCCGACCAATTGATTGTTAAAGGTAGCGTCGATCATGCTTATTTAGGCATTCAAATGACCCCCCTCGAACCGGAAATCGTCAAACAATTTGAGAATAGTAGCGGTCAAAAGATCGCCGCCGAGCGCGGTATTTTAATCGTGCGCGTCGTTTCTGCCTCTCCTGCGGATCAAGGGGGCTTAAAAGCGGGGGATGTTATCCAAAAAGTGGGCGATCGCGATGTCACCGATGTGGCGCAAATTCAACAAATTGTCGCGGATCTTTCTGTGGGTGACGAACTTCCCCTCACGGTTCAACGCAACGATCGCGCGATCGCTTTAAACCTGCGCGTCGGCGTTTTACCTGCGAATTAAATTTTCCTTTTCCTTGAGTCCCTTTCCTTGAGTTTCCGGGCGTTTTGCGTCCGGATTTTTTTTGACCGAAAATCAGACTCAATTCATTTTTTCTCCGTGAAACGACTGGTGACTTTCCCCAAAATATCATCCCGCTTGACCATACCAAATATGCGGCTGTCGGTACTGGCGCTGAGATTATCTCCTTGCAAAAAACAATCGCCATTTTCCAAGACTGCGATCGCTCTTTTCACGATCCGTAATTGCGATCGCTGAGGGTGTCGTGCAATCACAATATCGCCAACGCAAGGAAAAGTATTTTGATAGGCATGTAAATCGATTAAAATTTCTTCACCCGGTTGTAATAGCGGTAACATCGAATTCCCTGCAATGCGAAATCTACGCCGTTTTCTTAATAACCAGAGCAAGAGTTCTCGAGGCGATCGAGTCAGTGTGGCAGAGCCGTATCGCGTTAATTCTGAATCCTTTGCTGAAGACATAAAAAGATATAAAAAAGGCGCTGAAATCAACGCCTCTACAAACAGAGAAAAACTTAAATTAAACTCATTAGGAAGGTTTTGCTAAGAACCAAGACACATCGCGTTCCTTGCTTTGCCAGAACATATTGTGAATTTTTTCAACAGTGGCCACTAATTCTTTAGCATGAGCTTCACTCACTTCCACCTTACAAGAAGAGCAAAGTTTAGCTGCTTTCCAGAAAGTATCGTGAAGATCGGGGAATTTTTCCAAATGAACGGGTTTAAAATAATCCGTCCACAGGATTAATAATTCTTCTTTGGTTTTGTGTGCTTGCTCTTCTTTAATAGCAACATACCGGGAAAAAGTATTGTTGTAAGCAATCACTGCATTTTTATCGCTGGAGTTGGGGAGTTCCAAGGCAATCAATTTTTGGGTCATTGATAGCACTGCTTCTGCCGTAACCCGTGCAGAAGAAGGATCGTAAACACCACAGGGTCCGTCGCAGTGTGCCTGAACTTCTTCTGCGGGAAACCAATTTTCGATTAGGGAAAGTAGAGTATTCAGCATGAGATTACCGTGTGCTTGTGGGTTTGAATCGTTTTGAGAAACGTTTCTCGATTGGGGTGGGTCGTTCTCGTCAAGCTAGGTAACACAAGGGTTATAGCCATTTATCCCCCCCTACCCCATCTAGCTTAGTGCTATTCGGGATGCGGTGCAAGATGGACGCAGGCGTTTACAATAGAGATTGACCCTTATGGCATAAGTAAATTTGCTCATATAGGTGTCAATTTAACGCGATCGCCAAACCCTATGAATGCCAGAGAACTCGCCCAATACATCGAACAAACGAACGGAGAATCCAAACCGTGGTTATTGGTACAACTGCGGCTGAAAAAGCTAGAGGAAAGCCGCGATCGCATCTCACCAACAGAATACATTCAACGACTTCAAGATATTCACCAAGATTTGCTCAATTTAGGCGAATGGTGGATCGGCAGAGAAAAAGAAGCATTTGGAGAAGAATAACTGATGTAGGGACGTTGCATGCAACGTCCCTACTGATAACTGATAACTGATAACTGATAACTGAAAAAGATGTCTGTAGAACTCCAAAGCGAACTCAATGAAGCGGTTAATACGCGCCGCAATTTTGCGATTATTTCTCACCCAGACGCGGGAAAAACAACTTTAACAGAAAAACTATTACTCTATGGTGGAGCGATTCACGAAGCGGGGTCAGTGAAGGCGAGAAGGGCGCAACGCAAAGTGACTTCGGACTGGATGGCAATGGAACAACAACGGGGCATTTCCATTACCTCAACGGTTTTACAGTTCGATTACGATGGCTATCAAATTAACTTGCTGGATACCCCCGGACACCAAGACTTTAGTGAAGATACTTATCGGACCCTCGCGGCGGCGGATAATGCAGTGATGCTCATTGATGCGGCAAAAGGTTTGGAACCTCAAACTCGCAAGCTCTTTGAAGTTTGCAAAATGCGCGGACTGCCGATTTTTACTTTTACCAACAAACTCGATCGCCCCGGACGAGATCCCCTTGAATTATTGGATGAAATCGAGCAAGAGTTAGGCTTGCAGACCTATGCCGTCAATTATCCCATCGGCATGGGCGATCGCTTTAAGGGAGTTTTCGATCGCAGACAACAAAAAGTTCACTTATTTGAGCGTCGCGCTCACGGGAGTAAGACCGCAGAAGATACGCTCATGGATCTCGACGATCCAAGACTTGAGGAACTGATCGAGCCAGAACTTTACCACGAACTGAGAGAAAATCTGGAAATTCTCGAAGAAATTGGCGCTGATTTTGACTTAGAAAAGATTCATGCGGGCAAATTAACCCCGGTCTTTTTTGGCAGTGCGATGACTAATTTTGGGGTACAACTTTTCCTCGAGGCTTTCTTAGAATATGCGCTCAAACCCGAGGGAAGACATTCTACTCGTGGCGCGATCGCTCCCACAGATCCTGATTTTAGCGGCTTTGTATTTAAGCTACAGGCAAATATGGATCCCAAGCACCGCGATCGGGTTGCTTTTATTCGGGTTTGTACGGGAAAATTTGAGAAAGATATGACCGTCAGCCACGCCAGAACTGGTAAAACCGTGCGTTTGTCAAGACCGCAAAAATTGTTCGCTCAAGGTCGAGAATCTCTTGATGTGGCTTATGCAGGGGATGTAATCGGCTTGAATAATCCGGGAGTTTTTACCATTGGCGATACGATTTACAAAGGCAAGAAATTAGAATATGAAGGAATTCCTTGTTTTTCTCCGGAACTGTTTGCCTATTTGAAAAATCCCAATCCTTCTAAGTTCAAACAATTTAATAAAGGAATTAAAGAATTACAGGAGGAAGGTGCCGTACAAATTATGTATTCTACAGATGAATTCAAGCGAGATCCGATTTTAGCTGCTGTGGGACAATTACAGTTTGAAGTGGTACAATTTCGCCTACAAAATGAATATAACGTTGAAACAAGATTAGAGCCTTTATCCTATAGTTTGGCACGATGGGTTGCTGGTGGCTGGGAAGCCTTAGAAAAAGCAGGACGGTTATTTAATACCTTTACGGTTAAGGATAACTGGGAACGTCCGGTTTTACTCTTTAGAAATGAGTGGAATATGCGCCAAATCATGGAAGATCATCCCGATTTAAAGTTAAATTCTACTGCACCAGTTGGCTCGGGTTTGCAACCGGACTCTTGAAGTTTCTAATTGCGAATTATTGGAACTGAATCCTGGTCTCGTAAAACAGGAAATAGAATAATTGTTTCCTTCCCACGACCCAATTAAATTAGCAAGTCCAATCAAGTCAAGATTATTGCTATTATTCACATTAATCGTATTACTAGCAAAAGTATCTACAGTAATGGTACTGTTGCTAACTTGTTGCACAAAAGAAGCTAAGTTAACAGGATTGGCCAAGATTTGGAACGAACTGCTAAAACTTTCCTCAAATCCCGTTAAATTGAAGAAATTTTCGGCAATCCCTCGCGCATCAGTAACAACTGTCGTGCCATTGCTAAATGCCCCTAAAACTCCTGTATTATTTAAGGAATAATCGATACTCAAACCATCGAGAGGAATCGCTTTGGAGAAAGCATTTTCAACAACTTGCACCGAGGCATCAATAGGAGCAAAAGAGGTAGCATTGCGGTCTATACTCGGGGTGGAAGAGATAGATAAAAGAGAAAAACCATGAGACTCGTAAGCACCGATATCTACCGTCCCATCAAAGATGCGACTTGTGCCTCGTTGGTCGGTAGCAACTGTTGTTAGAGCATTATTTCCGGCATTGAGGGCGGCACTATCGGGACGGAGGGCGTGGGTTTGGGTATCGCCACCATAGTCACCGAGGGCGAATAGTCTGGGATCGATTCCCGTGAGATTATTGGTACTGGTGTTGATAGTTGCCCCTGTAGTGTCACCGATGAGGCTGTTTTCAATGGTGTTGAAAGTGCCGGAGAGGTCGTTTCCGGTTCCATTGGCAATGTTAGTGGCAACAATTGTATTGGTCAGATTAATCGTGCCGCCATTTCTGAAAATGCCGCCGCCATTGTTTCCTGATGTATTGTCGGCGATCGTGCTGTTGAAAATTGATATTGTTCCACCACCATTCCCTCTTGCGAAAATCCCACCACCGCGATCGCTGCTAGAATTGCCCGAGATCGTGGTGTTGGTTATATTTACAGTTCCTCCGCCTCGCGAGTAAATGCCGCCCCCTCGGTTGCTAGAATTGTTCGCTATGGTGCTATTGGTTGCATTGAGATTGCTTCTGAAATAAATGCCGCCCCCTTTATTGGCACTAGAATTACCGGAAATCGTGCTATTGGTAATATTTGTCGTCCCCGTTGCATAAACTCCACCTCCGAAATCACCACTGGTATTGTTGGACACGATACTATTGATGACATTCACCGTTTGACTGTACGTACCCCCTGCCGATAATCTGCTGGAATTACCCGATACCGTACTATTGGTGAGAGTAATCGTTCTGTTTCTTGCCCAAACTCCACCGCCATGACGGTTGCTGGAGTTGCCCGATACGGTACTATCGGTTAGGGAAATATTCCCACTTCTGCTGTAAAGTCCGCCACCATTTCTCCGACTGAAGTTATTCGAGACAGTGCTATTGGTTACGGTGATTTGCGATCGCGTGTGAACCCCGCCGCCGTATTGATTGCTGGAATTGCCCGAGACGGTACTATTAGTTAGGGAGATACTCCCATTTCTACCATAAATCCCGCCACCATTGTTGGTGCTGGAGTTATTCGAGACGCTACTATTGGTTAGATTGATTACTTGTCTGGTGTAAACGCCACCACCGCGATCGCTACTGGTATTTCCCGACACGATGCTATTAGTCAAATTAACTGCACCATTAGAATTAATTCCAGCACCATTATTCGTTGTTTTGCCATTGGTAATGGTCAAATTATCGAATGTTGTTGTTACACCCCCCGTCACGTTGAAAATGCGGAAATCTGCTGCACCCGCATTGCGCTGTACTGTTACATTCGTCGTTCCTCCGGTTATGGTCAATTCATCAGTAATTCCCAATTCTCCCGAAGTCAAATCCACCAAACTCACGCCACTAAAGCGAATTTCATCGGCTCCTGCTGCACCATTGGCATCGCTAATCGCCTGTCTCAGAGATCCCGTCCCCGTATCATTACCATTGGTTGCCGTAAAGATGGCCAATTTTCCCGCATAATTCTCCAATACTTCCGGCGCAAATCCGAGAGATGCTTCAATATTTCCCGTACTCTTTTCTAAAACCCAATCGCCTCCCAGTGCTGCATTCCCTGTTAAATTTGTTGATGCGGCGACATCTGCCCCCGTTGCTGCGGCTAAACTATTGATGAGATTATCCCCGACTTCTCCCAATCCCGTCAAACAACTATAGAGGAGAATGTCTGCTTCTGGCGTTAAATTAACTCCCCATGCTTGCAATTGCTGACGATACGTTTCGATATTTTCGTGGGAAACAAAATCTTTCCCCAGCCAAAAATTCCCCGCACTTCCTTCCGAAACGATGTGAACTTCGCTGACTTTTCTCCCTTCTTCACTGATAACTGATAACTGGTCACTGATAACTGCAATCCCATTTTCATCGGGATTTACCGTAACAGAAATTGTTCCCGCTTTTCCGCCAAAAAGAAGACTTTGATAGTCTTCCACCGTAGTATCGATCGCCGTCAGTGCCAAAGGATCGCCCTCGTTTTCAGGCAAGATCGCCACAGTAATATTATCTCCCTGCACCAAACTCGGATCGGCAACTTGTACCCCACTCCCCATCAATAGGACACCTTCCGCCGTCAGCACATTCCCAACGATCGCTTCTCCGTCTGCGATTTGCACATTTGACCCCGCTAACCGAGGATTCCCATCTACGTCGTAAGTAATCCCTGTCACCGAGGTAATATCACCCGTCAAATAACGAGGAATATCGGTAACTTTCAATCCCGTCACTTCCGGGTTTTCTCCTTCCTCAACAGGTGCGGCATCCAAAACCAAACTTAAGAGCATTCCCTCATGGGAGAGTTTCACCTTATTTTCTCCCGGTATGGCAGCGAGGGTAATTTGGCCATTGGGGGTGTCAATCGTCCCAGTGCTGATAACGCTTCCACCGACCATCCAAAGACTGCCATTCGGGACGCTAATATCCGCCGCATTGAGGATAGTTGCAGGACTTTCACTATCAAAGATTAAACTGGTAGGACTTCCTGTTAAAGCGGTATAATCATTCTTTCCCGTTGCGTTGAAGAATCCCCCCGCAAAACTCATGCGATCTGCGGTAGTGACTCCGAAACTCCTCGGCACGTCCAAACTTGCACCTTTGGTAAAAATCCACCCCGCAGGATTCATTAAAAAGAGGTTTGAGTTGCCTCCAGAGACGCGAATTAATCCTTCGATAACGCTGGGATTGCCTCCTGTGACTCGTCCGAGGATGTTGGCAATGCTAGGTTTGGAGAAAAAGTTAGCAATTTCATCGGAGTTTAAACCCAGTTTGCCAAAAGAGTGAAATAGATTTGCACCTGTCTGTGTGCCTCCTTCGATATTGTAAGTATTGCCATCAATGTTGATAATGGTACGAGTCTCATCGAGGGAAGCCGTGATGGATTGCGCGTTTGCAGATTTGGAGAGAGTTGTAAGTGCGATCGCCAAGACAGATAGACTCAAAGTTCCACGAAGGACAAATTTCAGCAGGTAGGAGAGAGCAGACATGGCCAAAAAAGACTCAATAGTCGAATAGGTGGATTTAAACTTAATAAAGTTGGCATAAGAGAGCGAAGATGTGTCCAAAAGCGATCGGGGTTTGTCGAAATGAGTTCATTCTCTCGGATTCCATAAATCTAAAAAAATTTTGTTTTATTTTTACCCAATAAAGATTGAATATAGTTCTACTATAACCCAAAAATTTTAGAATTTTCTTGACCTGACGCGCCATTTTTTGTTGGAGAAAGTGAGGATCGGCGATCGCTCTAAATAACTCGATCGCTTCAATCTTAACTTCTCCTCATTAAGATATTTTTCTCACTTCATCTCTCGGTCTAATTGTTTCCAAAACCTGTTATTACTCTTGTATATTCTTCATTCTTTTGGAATCGTATCCATATTTCCTTTAGTTCTTTATAAATCTCGACCAAATTCTCTTGCTTAAAAAAGATATCTTGACCTATCGCAAGGGAAAACTTAACAACTTGCAGAGCGATCGAGCAATCTTTTCTCTCTGTTCAAGATGAATTAAATCCCAGTTTTACTGAAATGATGGTTCGGGAACAAACAAAGTTGCTTCAATTTCAAACAACATATCGTCCAATGCCAGCCGGGGAACAGGAATCAGCGTACTGGCAGGTAGCGCGTCACCAAATAAAGCTCGAATCTCTTTTTCGAGAGAAATCAAATACTCTTCCTTATAATCGACAATTAATACTCTTGTTTGTACGATGTGTTCTGGCTTTGCTCCTACACTCTCAATTGCAATTCTCAAGTTATTAAAAGAGAATTGCATTTGCTCTTCTACAGTCTTCCCCAATACTTTTCCCTCTTTATTACTACTAGACTGTCCAGAGATAAAAACAGTTTTTCCTGTTGAAGGTATCGTGACAACTTGAGAAAATCCGTAGGGACTTGAATCGAATAATTCAGATGGATTTAGCCTCTCAAACATATCGAGATCGCTCCTTAATTACAACAACAATTAATAAAAAACAAAGATGGTGACGAGCAACAATAAAGCCAATAGAGATGGCCAAAAAGACACCTTCGAGACTAAGTTATCTTTGTAGCGAATTAAAGCAAAATCTGGTTTCACTAATAAGAGAATAGCGTTGATCGAAACAAGGAAAATAAAGAGATAGATAATCAAGTAAAAATACTCAAAATAAATGAGACCTTTACTAATTACCTGCTCCCGGATAGAAATCTGATCTAAGATCACGATGAAAATGAAACCCGCACAAGCTGCCAATATCTCCATCGCTTTCTCGCGATCGCTAATCAGTAGCATGGCAAAAAGCAAAGAAATGACCACAAACTGAGGACCGATTTTCGACACAAAAGGACCGATAAATGCTCGCTTTGCTACCACCGTAAAATAAAGCTCCGGAATTCCCGCCCCAATATTAACGCCCTCGTGACCAAAATTGGCATTATAGGTTCGCAAGCGATACTCAAAGAAACTATCTTGAATATTCCAGCCCAATAAATCGATATCCCCATCCAAACCCGGTTTCGAGCGCGGATTAATTACCTCATAACTGGCCAAGTCTGGCGTTAAAATGACCGTACTATCCCACTCTGCCGGCCAGATCCGCAGACCGATATCTTTCTCATCAAACGGATAGCTAGAAAAGCGAAAATTTTGATGCAAACTGGTTTCAAAATACCAGCCAATCACTTCTTGATCGTCTTCTTCATAACGATATTCTTCTCGCACTTCAACATCATTGGAGTCGATGGAATCGGGTAAAATAAAGCCCCGAGCGATCTCTGGATCGATGTCCTTGCGATATTTTTGCCAAATATAACCCGTCACAAAAACTTCATTCGCACTCTGAAAGTCCATTGATTGGATAAACACTCCCGTGGGAATTTGTACGGGGGCCTCTTTCCCAGCTTGTTGAGCCGTTTTAATGGGTCCCGTGACGGCTTTGGTGACTTCAGCTTGGGAAAGTAATAAATTACGAGCAGAAACATAGTTACGATTCGCTAATGCTAAATTCCATACCAAGCCAATTTTGGCAATTAAAATCACACTGGCAAAAATAGATGATGCCCATAAATTTTGTCTTTTGCCGCGATCGACGCGCAAGAAAACGACTGACCCAAAGATCAAAAAGAGGGCATAAGCGAGGGCGATCCAAATAATTTTTTGCCGCACGGTGCTACTATCGGGGAGCAATTCTTCCTCGAGAAAGACCACTCCAACCGCCCAACCATTGAGAGAAATGGGTTGCAGGAGCAACCATGCTCGCTGTCCCGTAATTTCATCGGTAAAATTGCCTTCAACTTGCTCCCCCGTCAGGGCTTTTTCGACTAAGCCTAAAAATTCGGCATTATCTTGAGCGCGGGCGAGATCGAGAAGATTGGTTTTCCCATCCACGAGATCGCCATTGGGGTGCGTGAGAAAAATACCACTATCCGACACGAGAAACCCATACCCGGTTTTGCCGATATCGAGGCTATTCATCACCGTCTTGAGTTGGTTGAGGGAATACTCGGCAAAGATGACCCCGCGCGGTGTTGCTTGTCCTGCAACGATGCGAGAAAAGGGGGTATAAAATCCGATCGTCAGTTCGCTAAATGGTGTTTCCTCGGGACCTGCGTAAGGATCGCCCCAGTTGGGTCCTTCATTAATCGTTTCTCGATACCACGCATATTGCGGCAGGATATAGTTGAAATCCAATTCCTCGGCTTGCAAAAATGTCACTTCCTCTTCAATTTTCAAGGCTGTCGGGGCATGAAGTCGGACATCGGGAGAATAGGCAAAAGGCTTATAGGCTGCCCCTAAACGAGCAAGGTTGGGGACTTTTTTCAGGTCTTCTTGCAAAAGTTCTGGAATGCTAGTATCGGCGAGTTGACCGGAAGAGAGTAAAGTGGACAATTCGAGGGCATTTTTTTGGGCGAGGCGCAATTCCTGTTCGATTTCAAAGGAAGCCCAGAGTGCTTCTCGTTTGGCTTTTAGCTGTCCGTCGTTCAATTTTGCCCGACGTTCTCTCAAAAAGAAGATACTGCCGACAATCCCCACACATAAACTCACGGTGGCTAAGCCGAGGGCGGTATAAAAGATTAACTTATTGCCGCCGTTGGTTGGGGGTTCTTTGGGAGATAAAATCTGAGCTTCGAGGGTTTCGTCATCATCGGGGGGCATTTCTGAGGAGATTTCGACGAGATCGGTTTTCTTTAATTCATCTTTCTTTAATTCATCTTCTGCCTTGGACGTAATACGATCGCTATTTGCTTGCTCTTTGACTTGTCCTTGTACCACCATTGCCAGTTGTTGAGACAAAGCGCTAGTTTGTTCCCCCGAGGGAACTGCGTCCAAGAGGCGATCGAGTAAGTTGGCATTCTCTCCTAAGAGTTTTTTGGCGGCATCACTTTCGCTGAGGGCGCGACAAACTTCGATAAAATCCTTGAGGGTGGAGCGATGAGCTTCGGGAAATGTTTCGCGATCGAGGGCGGAGAGAGCCTTGTTATAGCGGAGAATGGCATTGCACCAGTCTGCGAGGGGATCGTCGGTTTGATTGCCTCGTTCGATATGCAAATGACCGATCGCGCGCTGCAATTCCCCCCAACCTTCGGGATCTTCTTCGCGATCGCAGTGTTTTAAGCCTTCTTCAAGGGTGGCAAACGCGCCGCGATCGCCTCCCATTTCGAGAGCGGGGTTGGCGAAGGAGTCGGCAATCTCAGTAGAGAGAAGATCGGGAGAATGAAAAACGGCATTACTGCGTTGCAACCAAGTTTCCCAATTTTTCGGGTTCAACGCGAGGGCTTTATCGCAAGCGGCGATCGCTTCGGCATATTGTTCCAAACCATTGAGAGCCGCGCCTTTCCCGTACCATGCTTCCTCCCATTGGGCATCTTTGTCCAAAAGGCGATCGTACAGGACTATCGCTTCTTCGTAACGTTGCAAGTGGAGAAGTGCCTCCCCTTTAGCCGCCCAAATTTTCTCATCGTGGGGACGCAGGATTCCTGCGCGATCGTAAGCCGCGATCGCTTCCCCGTAGCGCTGTAAATGGGAAAGAATTTCCCCGCGATCGCACCAAAGGCCGGCATTATTTTGCTGGAGAGCGAGGGCGCGATCGTAACTTTGTAGGGCTTCCTCATTGCGCCCCAACTGGGAGAGCAACCAACCTCGGTTGCGCCAATTTTCCGGGGAGTTTTCGTCTCGAGCAATGACGCGATCGTAACTCTCTAATGCTTCTTCTGCACGGTTCAAGTGCATCAAAACAATGCCGCGCTTGCTCCAAGCCAAAGCCCAATCTGCTTTAATTTCTAACGCTTTGTCGTAACTGTCTAAGGCTTCCTCGTAGCGTTGCAGTTCGCAGAGCAAATTCCCCTTTCGCAACCATCCTTCTGCGTCTCCTCCCATTGCCAGGGCTTTGTCGTAACTATCTAGGGCTTCTTGACTGCGACCGATTCGGGCTAAAACCCGACCCCGTTCGTACAAAGCGCGATCGGACAGAGACCGATCGCGATCGGCTGCCTCCCAAGCTGCAATCGCTTCCTCATAACGCTGCAACTCTATCAGCGCTAACCCTTTCTCCTGAAACGCTTGACCATAATCGGGTTGAACGCTGAGGGCTTGGTCGTAACTGGCGATCGCCCTTTCCCAATGTCCCAAACGATAGAGGGTATTGCCCCAGTCGTACCAAGATTTTGCTTTACTGGAAATCTGGGAAGTTTGCGGTGATAATAGAGGGAGTTGGCCGTTGGGGCGATCGCCAAATAACCGTTGAAAGACATTCATAGAGCGGGAGTTCCAAAAAAAATTTGGGCAGCAAACTAGCGTTTTCTTATTTTAAAGTCTGCCCTCGCGAAAAACGAATTTGCTCTGTAAATTTTTTCCCACTCATTGGGATTCTGAATTATCGATTGCTCTGGAGAAATATTTGTTATGATAGCCAAATTTTTGAAAGTTGCTGTTTTACTGGCCGCGATCGCCACTTTAACAGCCTGTGGAGAACCGAAAACCCAGTCCGGCAACCCCGTCCCAGGCGATGGGACAACGGTGGAAGGAGAAGCAGAAGCGAAAAGTACCTTAGATCGAATTCGAGAGGAAGGCAAACTGAGCGTCGGCATTAGCGAAGACTATCCCCCCTTCAGTTTCGTCGAGGGAGAAGGGGAAGATAGCAAATATGTCGGCTTAGAAATCGATATTGCCCGTTATCTGGCTTTAGAATTAATTGGCGAAGAAGCCCTAATCGAGTTCGTTCCTTTAAATACCGAAGAGCGCCTCGAAAAACTCGAGAGTGGCGAAGTAGATATTTTAATTGCCACCTTGAGCCAAACGGAAGAACGCAAACAACAAATTGCCTTTAGTGAGGCTTACTATTCCTCGGGAGTCGGATTGCTCGTACCCCAAAGTAGCGATTTTAAAGCTTGGGGCGATATGAAAGAGAAAACGGTTTGTACCCTCGGCACATCAGTTTATGCAGAAGAATTAGAAAAATTGGGCATGGAAATCTTAGAAGCTGAGGATTCTAATGCAATTTTAGCCGCTCTCAAAGATAAAAAGTGCGATGGCGGGGCAATGGAAGAAGCTGCAATTACCGGACTGTTGCGAAATCCAGAATGGCGATCGGATCATAAAAATAGCGGTTTACCAGTGCTTTTCCCGACTCCTTGGGGAATGGGAATGCGTCGCGGCCCGGAAAACGAATCGTTACTGGAAGCAGTGAATCTTGCCATTCTGCAAATGGAAGCGGAGGAATTTATTGTTAAAGGGGAAGAAGAGTGGAATATTCCTGTCACCGATTACACGCAAGAACGAATGGAACTGGCAAAATTAGCCGTTGCCGCCCAACCGAAAGAAGAGGAGCAAACGGACGAAGAATCCTTTTTAAGCGGTTATTTGGCGATCGCAGACGGTTCGAGTTCGATTTTACCTATGACTCTCGCCCTCTCGGAAACCTTTGAAGAAGCAAATAAAGGGGTTCGTGTTGGGGTTGGCGGTACGGGTATCAATCAAGGTTTCGCGCAACTATGCAATGGTGAGATTGATATCGTTCACGCGGCGCGTCCCATCAATCAAGAGGAAATGAAACTCTGTCGCAAAAAGCGGGTTCGTTATGTGGAAATGCCTTTTGCCTTTGATGGGATTGCTGTCGTTACCAACCCCAAGAATACTTGGGCCACCTGTCTCAAACGCAGCGAATTAAAACAAATCTGGGAAGCGGAAGCCACGGGAACTATTGATAATTGGCAAAAAATTCGTGAGGATTTTGACGATTCTCCCCTAGTTCTTTCTGCACCACCTGCGGACTCGGGAACGTCGGAGTATTTCCTCGAAGCCATTTTGGGCAAAGATATTGAAGGCCGGGCAGATTATGACGCTCAAGAGGATGAGGCCCTGATTGTACAAAGCGTGACAGCAGAAGAAGGCGCATTGGGGATTTTAGGCATCTCGACTTATGAGGCAAATAAGGAAGTACTGAAGGTCGTCCAGATTGAGAACGAGGCGGGAAAATGCGTCGCTCCGAGTCGGAAAACCATTGACAATGGGACTTATAGCCCTCTTGCTCGCCCGCTCTTTTTCTATGTCAGCAAAGAGGCATTGACAGAGAATCCGGCGGTGAAGGAGTTGGCTAAATTCTTCGTCGATCCGGAAAATCAAGCTGCGATCGCGCGATTCGGTTACGTTCCCGTTTCGGGAGAACTCTTGGAAAAAGTTCGCACGCGCTTGAGTAATGGCGTATCGGGAACGTTGTTTGCAGGAGGTTCTGCGGTGGGGGTTAATTTATCCAACAAGTTACTCGGCGCTCGCACGACAGAAGTTCCCGAAGATGAACAAAAAGAGGGTTAATATTCAGTCACCCGCCATCAACGATTTTGACATCTCCCCACTTTAAAAAGACGGGGATTCTATGGTTAACCCACCGAAAGCGTGGTTTTTGGCTGGTCAAGTGGCTGGTCAAACTGACGCTATGCGAGATATATTGCGATCGCATTCTTATCAATCGTGATAATAAAAATATCAGGAACTCACCACTAAATGTGACTTTACCTATAAGTTTGCCACAGTCTGAATGATAACTTTGCCGTTTAGGA
>NZ_JCAMRX010000074.1:0-24731 GCF_059821285.1 Spirulina sp. LEGE 11439 | reverse complement strand
AATTTCTATCAAACCCTCTTCCCATGCCTTTTTGCAAGTTTTGTCCTGTACTGAGTTAGGGCTATCTCTGGTGTTGATGCCACAAGCTGTTGTGGCGCAAAATGTGTATCGATTGTTGAATCGAGGCATTGAACTAGGAAATGCGGGCAGATATAAGGAAGCAGAAAGGATTTGGCGACAGATATTGGAAATCGACCCCGATGATGCTAGGGCGTACTACAATCTCGGTAATGCCCTCTATCACCAAAGGGAAGTAGCAGCAGCCATCTCTGCTTACCAACAAGCCATCCAACTTTCTCCCAATTTTCCTGATGCTTACAACAATCTCGGTTCTGCCCTCGATTCCCAAGGGGAAGTAGCAGCAGCCATCTCTGCTTACCAACAAGCCATTCAACTTGATCCTAATTATGCTAGTGCTTATAACAATCTCGGTAATGTCCTCAGCAGACAAAGGAAATTAACAGAAGCTATTGCTGCCTATCAAGCAGCTATCCAACTCGATCCCGATTTTGCTTTTGCTTACAACAATCTTGGTCTCGCCCTCAGAAACCAAGGGAAATTAACAGAAGCTATTGCTGCCCATCAAGAAGCCATTCAACTTGACCCCCATTATGCTAATGCTTACAACAATCTTGGTCTTGCCCTCAGAAACCAAGGGAAATTAACAGAAGCTATTGCTGCCCATCAAGAAGCCATTCAACTCGCTCCCGACTCTCTCCAACTCCAAAACAGCCTCAAAGAAACCGAACGTCTCCTTGCACGCCGTCTCAACCCGCCACCTCCCGATATTGAAGAAATTCTCCCGAACCCAGAAGAACGGCCATTTTTCCCCTTACAACGTTCCGTGGTTTTCATCATTCCCCAAACAACACGAGGGGCAAATAGAGGCACGGGTTGGGTTATCAAACGCGAAGATAACAAAGCATGGATCGTCACCAACCGCCACGTTATCTCCGAAAACGAAGGCAGCCAACGCCCTAGCGATAACATTGAAATCGAACTCTACAGCCTCTTGCCCAAAGAACATCGCCTGCGACTTCCTGCCCGTATTGCCCATATTACCAGCCCTACAGACTCTCTCGATCTCGCTGTCCTTGAAGTGACCAACCTTCCCGACGATATCCAACCTCTCACCCTTTCCCCTTCTCCTGTGTCCCTCGATGCTGATGTTCGCATTATCGGTCATCCCATTACGGGCAATTCTTGGTCGATGCTACGGGGCTATATTGCCGCGAATACTCCCTCTGACAATGGCAAAGATGTCCAAATTGCGGGGGCTGACCTTGCTTTTGGTAACTCTGGCAGTCCCGTCCTTTACAATAATCGTGTTGTTGCTTTAGTCGTCGATATTGGCGATGAAACCAGTGCTGCAACAGAAGAAAATAACAGAGTGATAGGAGGTTTCGGATTTGCCTACCCTATCCAAACCGTCCTGCAACAACTCCGAGAATGGGGGGTTTATCCGTGAATTTTTGTTCTATTGGGGATTGAATAAGAGTAAAAAAATAAATTGGTAATTACCTTCTCATTGTCGATCCGCCAGTCGATCCGCTAGGGATTGGAAATCCCTGTCTCATACGAAAAATCCATTGAAATGGATTGGGGAATTCCGCGATCGCAATCTTACCAAATTTAATCTTTAACCTTCATCAATGGATTGGGAAATTGTGCAATTATCTCTAAAATTAACGATCGCAGTCCTCTTGAGAGGACTTTTCCTATGAGACGGGGAATTTGATTCCCCGACGGATCGGCAATGAGAGCGTTAATGCAATTACCGACTTAATTTTTGAACCTTCACTGATAAATTGGGAAATTTATTGTATTCAATGTAAAGCCATTAAAATAGAAACAGCATTGCATTAAAGCCATGAAACCACGAAACGCGATCGCTATCTTCACCTCAACTCTCTGTTTCCTTGCTGCCTCCTTTACCCTTCCTCAAAAACCCGCCGCCGCTTGTCCCAATACTGCCTCTCACTACCTAACCTATCAACGCCGCCGCAACCCCGATCGCTGTGAAGGAATTCGCCGTCAAGCGATCGGGGCATCTTTTGATCTCGTTTCTTTTGCCACCAAAGGACTCGACAGCACCTTTAACAATACCCTCACTTTAAGGATTCCCGACTTGGGGCAAACTCCGACCGCAATCCTCCGATCCTATCAAGATAGGAACTACCAACTCGATCGCTTTACTCCCCGACGCAGTGCCAATGAATATCGCTTCAATCTCGCTACCGATATTCTCAACCGTGCCAGCATTTCCCCCTCAAATTTGCGTGCGATCGCCAATTTACCCGGTAATCAACCCATTTACCTTCCCGTCATCGTCGATCGCGCCTCCGAAGAGTACGAATTTGTATTTTACTCTCCGGCTCGTACCCTTATCCCCAGCTTAGAAATTTACCGCAATAATGAAGTGATTCATCAAGATAGCCGACCCAACCCTAAAAGTAGAGAAATTCGCTTTACTTGGAATGCTAAAAATCAGCCCGCAGGACGGTATCAACTGCGAGTCAAATACGAACAGCAGCAACGAGGTCAGCGCCCTCATAAAGGAGTCTATCTTGCTCTATTTCATCACAATCCTGCATGGTTGCGCTAAGGTATGAAGTTTAAAAAAATCCCACAACAATTACGCTCTCAAATCAGTATATTTTGGCACAATATCACCACAAACCCGAGCCAGATTTGGGTAGGATTTCTGCCAAGTATCCAAAAACTCGGTCGGCGATTTTGGCGCAGTCGAAAATATTGGCTCTTCTATTTGTTGCAAGTCATTATTGCAATTATTGAAGGGATTTACAAACTTTCCTCATTCTTACTCAAACAACTCAGAAAAACCCCGACTCGAATCCAAAAAACCATCACTTTCTGTGCGACTCTACCTCGACTGATTAAAAAACTATCTTATCACGAAATCGCCGCACTATTCCTGCTTATCTTATGTTTGCTTTTTATGGGACTTTTCTTCATTCCTGCAAATGCAATCTTTGAAGGAAACTTAATCGTTGAAGAAGTTAGCTTTACTTATAATGGAGAAAGCGATCGCTTATTTTTAAATGCCGTCCGCAATCTCAACAAAATAGAACTCTCAGGAGAACAAAACCTCATATTACTCGGTCAATTCGAGAGTGAAGGCAATCCAGAATTAAACAACACGGATATCTTAGAGATTAATTTAAACTATTCTGAGAGCAAACTAATTATAGAACCAATTAACTCAGATGAATTCAGTTCTCTCAGTCTCGAAAAACTCTATCTAAAGCCTCAAACTGATATTCAAAACTTGACCTATAATCGTGAATTGAATCAACTCGATTTTACCCTCGAAAAGCAAAACAATAACAATAATATATTAGAGGAAAATCGAGAATCAGACTCTCTACTAGAACCAGCCTTACAACTTTCTTTGAGTGCAACACCTCTGAAAATAATCATTGAAGGTTATCAATTGCCAGCATTAGAAAATCCTTCTGAAGAATATAATATCCTTGAATTGACTTGGATTCCCTCGAGTACGGAACTCAATCTCGATCTCCCCGATCTGGCGAAATTCAATCTAACTTTACCCGATTTAAAACAAACTAATTTTTCCGAATGGTTTTGGGGCAATTTAGCCGTGACAGATGTTCAATTCTTCCGTACTTTAGAAACGGAAGAAGTGCCGGAAAAACTGCCAATTTCCACAATTCTCAAAGGAACTATACGCTTACTCGAAGATGAATTAGAACTCAAACCCCAGCAATTTCTAATCTTCAAGGAAAATCAAGGTAGCGATCGCTTTCCCTATTTACAAATCCATCCCGACGATCCCTCCGGATTAGAAATTCGCATCCATGGAACCGCCAGTCAAATTGCTGCGGGACTCGATCGCGATTTCCCCGTCAGTGAAGTTAAAGCTAATCTATTAAAACGCTGGTTGCCAGAAGAACTCATTAATATTTTACTGACTTTTTGTGCCGTCGCGATCGGCTATCTCGTACCGTGGCTGTTTACCCAAAAGAGTTAAAAATTGGGGAAAAAACGAGCAACGAGACAACAAAACTCGGGTAACAAAGCAGAAGTCATACTATCTTCAGCCAACGAAGTTCGCATGAATTTTAATTGACCTTCTTCGCGACAGTAAACCTCCACCCGACGCGATCGCCAATCTGCAATCCAATATTCCCTCACTCCTCGCAGGGAATACAATTTTAATTTTACTTCCAAATCTCGCCGGCGATCGCTTTCTCCACTCGATAATACCTCCACGGCTAATTCTGGCGCACCCGTTAAATGTCCGCGATCGTCAACAAAAGTATCGTAAGTTTCTCGCGCAACCCAAACCACATCAGGAATCACATTATCTCCTTCTGAAAATAACACCCCCGGACTCAAAATAGCTTCTCCCAAACCCATTTCTTCAGACCAGCGATCTAACTGAGCGAAAATTTTACCACAGGTTTGTTGATGTCGAGAATGAGGCGCTCTCGTCACGAATAACTCTCCCTCAATAATTTCATATCGTGTCCCTTCATTTTCCGGTAACAGTTCGAGATCGCGAACTGTCCAGCGCAGATTATTAATTACGGCTTGCATGGTTCTCAACGCTGCGTACTATAAGATAATTTTACACGAGAATAACCCATAGCAGGTATGAGATTAACTGAAAGCGATCGCGTGGCAATTTTACTACATGACGGCATTGGCAACCGTGGAGGCAAAACGGGATTGGCGTTTTTGCGCTATGGTGAGGCGAATATCGTCGCCGTTATCGATCGCGCCCATACAGGAGAGTCTTTACCACGATTAACGGGCATTCCCAAAGAGATTCCCATTGTTGCCTCAGTGCAAGCATCTCTCGCTTACGATCCCAATGTTTTATTGATTGGTATTGCCCCGTCTGGGGGAGCGTTACCGGAAAAATGGCTACAAGAGGTTAAACAGGGCGTTTTAGCGGGGTTATCCGTGGTCAATGGGCTGCACACCCCGTTAGCTGAAATCATGCCAGAATTGCGCGAGGGACAGTGGATCTGGGACATCCGCCAAGAACCCAAGGAATTGAATATCGGTACGGGACAAGCGAAAAATCTTACTTGTCAGAGAATTCTCACAGTCGGAACGGATATGGCGATCGGCAAAATGTCAACGGGGTTGGAGTTAAGAAAAGTTGCTAAAAAGCGGGGAATTTCCACGCGGTTTGTGGCGACAGGACAAGGAGGACTCGCGATCGCAGGGGAAGGTATTCCCTTAGATGCGATCCGAGTAGATTTTGCGGCAGGGGCGGTGGAAAAGGCGGTGATGGCGTTAGGATCTCAGTGCGATCTACTCTTGATTGAAGGACAAGGATCCTTATTTCATCCCGGTTCTACAGCTACTTTACCTCTCATTCGCGGCAGTCAGCCTACAGGGTTAATTTTGGCACATCGAGCAGGACAAAAGACAGTGATAAATTGCCCCGATGTTTTTATTCCTCCGTTACCAGAAGCGATCGCCGCTTACGAAAGTTTAGTGAGAGCAGGTGGTACATTTATAGAAGGGAAAGTGAAAGCGATCGCTCTCAATACTTTTCATTTAGAAGAAAAAGAGGCGAGAGAGGCGATCGCCTCTGTGGAAAAAGAAACAGGTTTGCCTTGCACCGATGCAGTAAGATTTGGTGCAGATTTATTATTCGATGCAGTTTATAGCGATCGATAGCGATCTGCAAGAGAGGGTTGGCTATCCTTACGATCGCATTGCTGATAGTTTTTGGTCATTTTTGCTATCAATCGCATTCAAACGCTTTAAAACAGCTTTAGCAGCCAATCGTCCCGACTGTGCCGCACCATTCATATAACCTAAATATTCATCACTGGTATGTTCCCCTGCAAAAACCAAATTACCATGAGCGCATTCTTGTTCTGTGTTTTCTTCGGAATAAAGATAATCTCGAACAAACCCAGTATACTGCCGAGGATGCCAACAAGTATAACTACCTTGAGTATAATTGTAGGATGACCAGTCAAAGCAAGTGGTTTTTTTATTCCATGTGTTTTGGAAATTGGGAATGATGCGATCGAGCATTTTGATGTACATTTCTGCATTTTGGCGATCGCTATAATTTTGAGAAGATAAACTCATATTTCCGCCTAAATAAAAAGTTATCGCCCCTGTGTCTCCCAGTTGTAATTGGGTTGCTTCCCAAAAAACTTGTAAAGGTAAATCGCTCATTCCTTCTCCACTTAATCCGCATTCTCGCCAAGGTTTGCCAGAGAAACCCGTAGTGAGTTTAATATTATTTCCATAACCCACCTGATGAATAAATTGCTTGAGTTTGTCGGGCAATGCTAAATCGAGGTATACGTGACGAAGAACGCTAAAAGGAATAGCAATAATAACGATATCTGCGTCAATATCCGTGCCGTTAAACGTGAGAGTAAATCCGTCACCCCGATCGCGCAGAGCTTCTAACGGCATTCCTGTTTCAATTTGGTTTTGCAGTTTCCAAGCGATCGCATCAGTGATAGATTGCGTACCATTTTGAACGAGAAATCGCTCGTCAGAATTTCCTGCAAGTTGAACATTCCCTTCTCGATCGACAGTAGAAACCAACCACAAAAAATTGAGAGATGTTACCTCCTCAGATTTGAGTCCAGTGTCTGTTACAATAACAACATCAAGAAATTTTCGCAGCCAGCCAGTAATGCCGAGGCGATCGCAATATTCGGCAATGGAGAGTGCATCTAGTTCGACACTAACACGATCCCAATCCTCGTGGAGACGATCTACATCAATAGACATGCGTTCGATCGCAGGAAGAAGGGTTTCGGCGAGTTGAGTTTCGGATATTTCTCGCCCGTCGAAATAGTAGAGGTGATTGAATGCTAATTCTTCATCAGTAAAGCGATCGAGGAGAGGAATATTAAATTCTTCAGCAAGTCCTCGCATATCGTAATGATCGCTATTAATAAATTCCCCACCAAGGTTTACCCACACATCTTTCCCGACAATATCTTTCACCGTATATATTCGACCGCCAACGCGATTTGTTGCTTCATAAATCGTGGCATAATAGCCCGCTTTTTTCAGATGATAGGCAGCATTCAATCCCGCAATTCCCGCACCGACGATCGCTATTTTTGCAGAGGTTTCCTTTTGTGTCGAAATAGCAGGAAAATCGCCATTATATTTAAAGGAGGGCATTCCAAAAGCTGTTGACGCTTTGAGAAATTTACGCCGTCTCAGTTTTACGATCTCGAGTTGATGTTGGCGTAATTCTGGCAATTCATCCACAGGAATTTGATAGCGGTTGGCAAGATTTGCAAAGTGCAAGGTGCGAGCAAAGAGATGGAACAAGGGACTATGTGCCATAATTAATATTTTTGGAGATCATTCCAAAGTAGTTGAAAATACTGGCGATTACCTCGATATTTTTTCGGAGAGGAGGAACTTTTGCTGCAATCTTAGATCCGTATCTTTCGCAATATTCCAGTTAAGTGCTGCGGGTCTAGTGTTAAAGCGATCGGCATCGCTATTTACACGATCGCTGAGTTGTCATTATCTGCAAGACCCCTAAACCCCAAGGAATTCGGTATAGTAGAGAACGCAGACGCATTAAAAAGGAGGGCTGCACCTTGGCTGTTGCAATTGAATCACTTCTGACCCCAGAAATCGAAAAACCCGCCCGCTACCTCGGCAACGAACTGGGTTCAGTCCATAAGCCTTGGGAAAATGCGATCGTGCGATGGACGCTAACCTATCCGGAAGTTTACGAGGTGGGCGCGTCGAATTTAGGGCATATTATCCTCTACAATATTTTAAATGCCACCCCCGACCAACTTTGCGATCGCGCCTATCTTCCTGCCCTTGATTTGGCCCAGAAACTCCGGGAAACTAAAACCCCCTTATTTGCCCTAGAATCCCGCCGTCCCCTCACGGATTTTGATATTTTAGGCTTTAGTCTCAGCTACGAACTCGGGGCGACAAATATCCTCGAAATGCTTGCTCTGGCGGAAATTCCTTTAACGTGGAAAGAGAGAGAAAATAGCAATTTCCCCTTGATTTTTGCTGGGGGACAAACCGCCACCTCAAACCCCGAACCTTACGCCGATTTCTTTGATTTTATGGCGTTAGGAGATGGTGAGGAAGTCTTACCAGAAATTGGAGAAGCGATCGCGCAAGGAAAACGGATTGGATTCTCTCGCACGGAATTGCTCCTTTCGCTAACAAAAGTTCCCGGTGTTTACGTTCCTCGTTTTTACGATATGGCGGAGGATGGTTCCGTACACCCCAACCGTCCCGATATTCCCTCTCGCATTTTACGCCGCGTTGCCACCCCGATGCCGGAACATTCTATCGGTCTTGTTCCCTATACTGAAACCGTCCACGATCGCCTCACTGTGGAAATTCGTCGGGGCTGCACGCGGGGCTGTCGCTTCTGTCAACCCGGTATGTTAACCCGTCCCGCCCGAGATGTGGAGCCGGAAAAGGTGGTGAATGCGATCGAAAAAGGAATGCGAGAGACGGGTTATAATGAGTTCTCTTTACTTTCTCTTTCTTGTTCCGATTATCTTTCCTTGCCTGCCGTGGGGATGGAAATCAAAAACCGCCTCAAAGATGAAAATATTTCCCTCTCTCTCCCCAGTCAGCGCGTCGATCGCTTTGATGAAAATATCGCCAATATCCTCGGCGGTACGCGTCCGATTAGTCTCACTTTTGCGCCAGAAGCGGGAACCCAGCGAATGCGAGATATTATTAACAAAGGATTGACAAACGAAGAACTTTTACGAGGAATTAAAACCGCCGTCGAACAAGGTTGGGATAAGGTTAAGCTGTATTTTATGATTGGCTTACCGGGAGAGACTGATGTAGATGTTTTGGGTATTGCCGAGACGCTGAGATGGTTACGACGAGAATGTTATATCAAAGGGCGCAAAAGCCTCAAATTTACCGTTACTATCTCGAATTTTACCCCCAAACCTCATACCCCCTTTCAGTGGCATTCTGTCTCTACGGCTGAATTTATCCGTAAGAAAGAAATCTTATGGAAGGAATTAAAAGCCGTTAAAGGAGTGAAAGCCAATTTTACCGATCGCCGCATCTCTGCAATGGAAGATTTTGTCGGACGCGGCGATCGCAGACTTGCGGCGGTTGTGCGTCGCGCCTGGGAGTTAGGTGCGGGAATGGATGCGTGGATGGAGAGTTTGGATCGCGCTTTTGGGGCATGGGAACAAGCGATCGCAGACTCGGATCTGACGTGGAAATATCGTCAGATCGAAGAAGGGGAATGGAATGTCATGAATGCGGAAAATACTCGCCTCGATAGTAAACGCAAACGTCCCCAATATTCGTGGGACGATCGCTTAAATTCTCGCCTTCCTTGGGACCATATCGATACGGGAATTGATAAGAATTGGTTGAAGGCAGATTTGCAACGGGCATTAGAAGAAACAACGGTTCCCGACTGTGCGTTTGAAGGCTGTTCCTCCTGCGGTATTTGTGGGGATAATTTCGGTCACAATGTTGTCTTTGAACCGCCAGCCATTCCCGAATTTGAAGGACATGTCAAGCCCAATTCCGAGCGGGTGCAACGCTTCCGAGTTCGCTTTGGTAAAGTGGGAGAATTGCGCTTATTAAGTCATTTAGATTTAGTCCGTCTTTTCGATCGCATTTTACGCCGTGCTTCCTTACCCATTTCCTTCACCGGGGGCTATCATCCGGGACCGAGGATTTCCATCGCCAGTGCCTTATCTTTGGGAATGACCAGTAGTGGGGAAATCGTAGATTTTGAGTTAACGAAGTGCATAGATTTAGAGGAATTTCGCACAAAATTAACAGAGAAATTTCCTGAAGAACTGCCTATTTATTCCGTGGAGGAAATTGATATTAAATCTCTCTCTGCCAATCGTGCTTTAGAGAAAGCCGAATATCTTCTCGATGTTGCGGCAGATGCTTCCTTAGAAGATTGGCAAACTTGGATCGCAGCAGTAGAAAAAAGTCAAGAAATCTTATTCCAAAAGACGACAAAATCAGGAAAAGTTCGCGAGATAAATTTACGCGATCGCTTATTTTCTCTAACGCTTGAAAGTGCTGCCAATCCCGTGCAAATTCGCTATCTTGGCAGCTATCTCAATGATGGTACGATTTTGAGACCGGAACATCTAATTTATATGTTAGAGCAGGTTTCAGGTCAAGAGATTGAACTATTACACGCCCATCGCGATCGCTTGCTGCTTTCGGTTTAATGCAAAAGCATTTTAAAGTGTGGTGCGATCGCTTTTTTGATTCGAGTAGGAATTGCGATCGCATCACATTTTTTTGTAAGATGTTGAATGATTCTGCAAGATAGATTAAAATACTTTTAGCGGTCAAGTCGCCTAGAGGATCGAAACTGATGGTTGTTGTAACTCAATCCAAATACTACACGCCAGAAGAATATCTGGAGTTGGAAGAACAAGCCGAATTTAAAAGTGAATATTTAGATGGGGAGATCGTTCCAATGGCAGGGGCTACAGCGAATCATAATAGAATTTTATTAAATTTTTGCCGTCCATTTCCCTTAAGTATTGGTGAAAAAGACTATGAGATTTTTATGAGCGATATGCGCTTGTGGATTCCCAGTTATCGCCGCTACACTTATCCAGATGTGATGGTAACTGATGGCGAACCCATTTTCACAGATGAAAAACAAACAGCAATCTTTAATCCTCGTGTAATTGTCGAGATTTTATCGACTTCGACAAAGGATTACGATAAAACAGATAAGTTTAAAATGTATCGTGCGATCGCGAGCTTTCAAGAATATATTTTTATTTCTCAAACCAGTTATAATATAGAACAATATAGCAAAAGAGAAGATGGCCGCTGGCTATTAACAGAATATTTAGCAGAAGATTCCGTATTAAAATTAGAATCGGTGAATTTTGAAATTACTCTAAAAGATTTATACAAGCGCGTTAATTTTGATGGAGAAACTGAGATTCGCTAATTTTCAGGTTAAAATCAATAAATTATCAAGAATTTTAAGTAATCTACAAGCGAAAATATTACGAGATTAATAATTTCACTGGAGACAATAACAAATTATGCAAACTCTAGATTCTAAAACGCCAATTCAATTACCCGATCATACTCAATTACCTTGTGAGGATGGAATATTTGTGAAAAACTTTCAAGAACATCCTCAAAGTATCCTTTTGACTGAATCGATTTGGGGTAAATTGCAGGAAATTCATCGCGATCGCCAATTTTGTATCGGTCAAGATAGTGGGATATACTGGCGTATTACCGAGCCATCTCAAAAAGGAGCAGAAGCGCCCGATTGGTTTTACGTCCCCGATGTTCCTCCGACTTTAGAGGGGAAAATAAGACGTTCTTATGTCATGTGGCAAGAGTTGGTTGCGCCGTTAATCGCGATCGAATTTGTCTCGGGAAATGGTTCAGAAGAAAGAGACAGAACACCTTATAAAGGTAAATTTTGGGTATACGAAAAAGCAATTCGCATTCCTTTCTATGGAATTTATGAAGAAAAGAAGGCTTCTCTAGAAATGTATCATTTAATCGCCGGAAAATATCAATTAATGTTTCCCAATGAACGAGGACATTATCTGATTGAGGAGATGGGGAGTGAGTTGGGAATTTGGCAGGGAATTTATAAAAATATAGATTTACCTTGGCTGCGATGGTGGGATTCTCAAGGGAATCTTCTCTTAACAGGAGAAGAAAGTGCTGATAAGGAAAAACAACGGGCTGATAAGGAAAAACAACGGGCTGATGAGGAAAAACAACGGGCTGAACGATTAGCCGCAAAATTAAGAGAATTAGGTGTAGAATTAGATGAATAGGCAATTTCCTATCTTTCTCCAACCGCAATATTATTTTGCTGTAACTGATAACTGATAACTGATAACTGATGACTGATAACTGATAACTGAAATGACTCAACCTGCTTCGCCTGTAATCAGTCCTTTAACCCCTGCAATGCAAATTTTGGCGGCGGGGTGTTCGACGAATTCCTCGATCGCAGTTTCGCTAGCAGCTTGTAACATGGCGATAAGGCGCTGTTTCAAGGATGGATTTTGCTGAATGACTTCAACCACTTCAGCTTGAATCAGTTTTTGACCTTTCTCGGTTTTGGGATTGTAATCTTCAGCGATTTTCTCGATTAGTGCTTTGAAGTCTTGCGCGGTTTGGGCAAGTTCGGAATTATTGTTAATCTGCGTGCCAATTTTGTCGCCTTCCACATAATCATTTGCGACTTGAGGACCGTTGCCGAAGTTGTTAAAAATATTGTTGGTTGTATCGCTCATGGGTTCAGGAACTTCTACTTGAGTTGTGACTGTAATTTTACGTTTATCGGGAATCAGATCGTTGGAAAAGGGAGATCTTTTTGAGTAAGGATCGCTTTTGAATTCCCTTTCTATTTCTGCTCTGGAGAATTGTGGCTCAATGACATCATCAAGCAAATTGCGAACATTAACCATATCATAACTCTGAATACACTGGATTTCGTAGCGCTTATCGCGTAAAAATCTTTGCAAGATATCCCACGGGTATGTGTGGGGGTTTTGACTGCCTTTGCAGATATGGCAATTGCAAGGGATGAGAGTTTGATATTCGAGGCGATCGTAGGTGTTTTGGATTTTTTCGAGTTCGTGGGCGACAATGGAGAGTAAATGACGCTTATTGGAGCCGGAAACGCGAATTTTGATTTCAGCTTTATGATAGCGGTCTTCTTCGATGACGGCGGCGCGAGTGTAACCATTGGTTAAAATTACACCGTGTTTCCAGACGAGATTTTGGTTCTCGATCTGTTCGTGCATGGCGACGATAAAACGAGGGAGAATATCTTTGGGTTTGAAGTCGTAGAAGTAGCGGAGAATGAGGTTTTCGGTATCATCCCAATCGTAGTCGGGTTCTTCTTTTTTGAGGAGTTGGGGGGCAATATAGCGACCTTTGCAACCGGGAATTTCATAGCATAACTCGAATTCCATCATCAGTTGTAATAGTTCGTCGCGCATCTTTGCGGTGTCGCCTTTGTCCCAGATGTTTTCGAGGTCGTTGTCGCTGAAGCGGCCAAAATCGTTTTGAATGGTTTTGGTATCGAGGACTTTATAAACGGCGCGGGTTGCCCATTCGGGTCGGAGGATGACGGTCTTTTTCAGGAGTTTGACTTTCTGGAAGTGCAGGCAAATGCCGAGATCGTGGAGATATTGGCTGACGTTGAGCATTCGCTTTTCGTCGCTAAAACCATTTTGACGGCAGAGATTGATATATTCGTCGAGAGAAATATAGTTGCGGTTTTGGGCGTAGTTTTCGAGGACGGCGCGGATGCGAACCCAATGACCGGGGAGAGGGGTGCCGATATGCTCGAGGTTGCTGATGTAGTGTTGGATGTCGGTTTGAATGCGATCGAGGCCGCGATTGTTTTCGAGGTTGGTGGCGAGGATTTCTGTGAGATTGGTGAATTCGCCCCGTAATGCCCGTTCGTTGATTGGACATTGGCGATCTTGTTTTTCGTTTTTGACGATGAGAATAGGGCTATTATCGCTGAGGAGTTCGACGATTTTGAGCCAGTAATAAAAGTCGGTGTTTTCTTCGCGAGTGTCGGCAACGAGGACGTAGAGAGAGCGTTTAGTGAGAAAAAATTGGTGAGTGGCGTGATAGATTTCTTGACCGCCAAAGTCCCAAATATTGACTCGGAAGGTATGGCGATCGGGATGTTCAAATTCCCAGCGAATCACGTCAATCCCTTCTGTGGATTGTTCGTCTTTTTGCAATTCGTAAGCTGGGTTTTTGAGTTTCTGAGCAAGACTGGTTTTCCCGGCACCACCTTCCCCGACGATCAGGAGTTTTGCTTCGTAGAGAGGATCGGATTCGGGAAGATCTTGGCTGTTAAAGTAGAAGTCTAGAATAGTGGCTAGATCGCCGGGATTTTCCCAAATCTCTCGCGGTCCAAGGATTTCCGGTGGAATGGGTAAAGGGTTGCCTCGCAAATCCAGTGTTTCGAGTTTGGGTAAATTTTTAATAAATTCTGGTAAGGCTTTAATCTGGTTAGAATGGAGGTCAAGGGTGGTTAGATTTTGCAGTTGTCCGATTTCACTGGGGAGGTTTTGGAGCGGGTTAGAACGGAGGTCAAGGGTGGTTAGATTTTGCAGTTGTCCGATTTCACTGGGGAGGTTTTGGAGCGGGTTAGAACTGAGGTAAAGGGTGGTTAGATTTTGCAGTTGTCCGATTTCACTGGGGAGGTTTTGGAGCGGGTTAGAACTGAGGTCAAGGGTGGTTAGATTTTGCAGTTGTCCGATTTCACTGGGGAGGTTTTGGAGCTGGTTAGAACGGAGGTCAAGGGAGGTTAGATTTTGCAGTTGTCCGATTTCACTGGGGAGGTTTTGGAGCTGGTTAGAACGGAGGTAAAGGGTGGTTAGATTTTGCAGTTGTCCGATTTCACTGGGGAGGTTTTGGAGCGGGTTAGAACTGAGGTCAAGGGTGGTTAGATTTTGCAGTTGTCCGATTTCACTGGGGAGGTTTTGGAGCTGGTTAGAACTGAGGTAAAGGGTGGTTAGATTTTGCAGTTGGACGATTTCACTGGGGAGGTTTTGGAGCTGGTTAGAACTGAGGTAAAGGGTGGTTAGATTTTGCAGTTGGACGATTTCACTGGGGAGGTTTTGGAGCTGGTTAGAGAAAACTGCTAAAACCTGCAAGTTTTTGAGATTGCCAATTTCAGCCGGTAGAGACGCGAGCTGATTTCCTTTTCTTTCTCTTTTTTCTGGATCCCATTTTCCTAAAATTAACGTTTCCAAGTCCACCAATTCCCCGATCGCAGCCGGTAATTCCGTCAACTCCATCCCCGCTAAATCCAGCTTTTTCCAGTTCTCTGCTTTTGCCCGTGCGATCAGTTCTAACACTTCGGTTTGCGACACTCGTTCCACCTCACAATCGCGATATTTCCCATCTTAGCCGATCGCTCGCATCCCGATAGCAGCTTGGTAAAAGCGATCGCACGGATCGCCTCCAGATTGATACAATACAAGAAAGCGAGGGAAAGTTACCATGTCCGCCGAATTAATGAGCGAGCGATCGCCAAACGAGGCTTTAGCCGTATCGCCTCAAACCCCTGAAGAATATACTCCCCCCCTTCCTCCCACCGATTTAATCTTTGACGACGGAGAACCCTTGGAAAGTAATCGTCACCGCATCGCTATGAATGTTTTAATCGAGTCCGTCCACCAAGCCTATCGCGGACGAGAGGACTATTTTACCGGGGGCAATATGTTCCTGTATTACAGTAGCGAACAGGTGAAAAATAAAGATTTTCGCGGTCCTGACTTTTTCGTCACCTTAAATGTAGATGGGACGCGCGATCGTCAAGGTTGGGTTGTTTGGGAAGAAATGGGACGCTATCCCGATGTCATCGTCGAATTAATGTCACCGAGTACCGCCAGCATCGATACAAATGAGAAGAAAACCCTCTACGCACAAACCTTCAGGACGCGAGATTATTTCGTGTATAATCCCTTCAATCGCGAGTCCCTACAGGGATGGCGTTTGGGGTTGAATGGCGCTTATGAAGACCTAACTCCCAATGAAAGGGGATGGTTGTGGTGTGAAAGTTTGGGGTTGTGGTTGGGACTGTGGGAAGGAACGATTTTGCGAGAAACAGCGATTTGGGCGCGATTTTACGATCGCGACGGCAACTTGATATTGTTAGGAGAAGAAAGAGCCGAACAAGCACAGCAAAGAGCCGAACAAGAACAGCAAAGAGCCGAACGAGAACAACAAAGAGCCGAACGAGAACAGCAAGAGAAAGAACAAGCTCAAACAGCATTGCAAGAGTTACGCGATCGCTTGCAAGCAATGGGATTAGACCCCGATAATCTCCCCACTCAATAACTCAATTCTGGAAAATTGACTGCAATCCCAACAGGGAAAATGTATCGCAAAATTTCAGCTAAAATAAAAAGCACAGTTATCAATAAAAGCGATGACCACCGCCACCCCCGAGCAAATTTGCTGGACGATCGCCGACTTGGAACTCTTTCCAGACAACGAGAAACGCTATGAAATTATTGCAGGAGAACTGGTTGTGACCCGCGCACCCCATTGGCAACATCAACGAATTTCTGGGAACATCTACGCACAATTAAACGCATGGTGCGAACAAACGGGTTTAGGAAGCACTGCGATCGCACCGGGTGTAATTTTTTCCGATACCGATAGCGTCATTCCCGATGTGGTTTGGGTGAGTCGAGAACGCTTATCCGAGATTTTAGATGATGCAGGACATCTCATCGAGGCACCGGAATTAGCCGTTGAAGTTTTATCGAAAAGTGCAGCAGATCGCCAGCGAGATTATGAATTAAAATTAAAACTTTATTCAACCCGAGGAGTGCGAGAATATTGGATCTGCGATCGCCAAAACAAATCCCTACAAATCTATCGGCGAGAGAATGGCATCTTAAAATTAGCAATGACACTATTTGCAGCAGATACCCTCACCAGTCCTTTGTTACCCGAATTTAGCTGCTTAGTGGAACGATTTTTTGCTTAAGATCGTGCGACCCAAAGCGATCCAACGAAATTTTGTTCAAGACAAAGATACTTTCCTCCTCGAACTGTTTCGCGAATGACGGTCGGGAACATTTGCTTTACCATAATGCACAGCGATCGCCCTTTTTATTCATTTTGCCCATGCCAGCCCGAAATCCTGCCGACGCACAAATCATTCATCTGTGGTTTCCCAATATTTTTGAGTTTAAAGGCGGAATTCAAGTCTACTCGGCTTTCTTACTGCAAGCCCTACAAGAATTGTATCCCCAAAAAGAGTACGATGTTTTCCTCAAACACGACACGCGATCGCTACCTCACATTCCCTATTTAGAAAAAACCCGCTTTCATTTTGCCGGGACGGTTCCCCTCAAGTTTCGCACCTTTAATTTTGCCGCCCAACTGGCCAAACATTGCTTGCGCCACCGTCCCGATCTCATTATTGCCTCTCATGCCAATTTTGCCATTTTAGCCGACCAAATTAAGCGCTTTTTGGGCATTCCCTATTGGGTTATTGCCCACGGAACCGAGGTTTGGGACATCGAAAAGCCCAGTTTGCAAAAAGCATTACAACACGCCGATCGCCTCCTTGCCGTTAGCAACTATACTCGCGATCGCCTCCTTGCCGAACAAAACCTCGATCCCGCCCGGGTTTGCCTCCTACCCAATACCTTTGATGCCGACCGATTCGCGATCGCCCCCAAGCCCAATTATTTATTGCAAAGATACGATCTCAATCCCGAACAACCCGTTATTTTGACAGTCGCGCGACTTGATGAAACTCAGCAATATAAGGGATACGACCAAATTTTGCAAGGATTGCCTCTGATTCGTCAAGCTATCCCTAACGTACATTATCTCATCGTGGGAAAAGGGAAAGATCGCGATCGCCTCGATGACCTCATTCACCGTCTCAATATACAAGATTGTGTCACCCTTGCCGGGTTCGTTTCCGATGAAGAATTGGGCGATCATTATAATCTCTGCGATGTGTTTGCCATGCCTTCTCAAGGGGAAGGTTTTGGCATTGTTTATTTAGAAGCCTTAGCCTGTGGCAAGCCGGTTTTAGGCGGAAATCGCGATGGTGCGATCGATGCGTTATGCGAAGGAAAATTAGGGGTTTTAGTCGATCCAGAAGATAGCGAAGCTATTGCTCGCAGTTTAATTGAAATTTTGCAACAAAAAACAGCAAATCCGATTCTCAATCAGCCGGAAATGTTAAGATTGCAAGTAGTTGAAACCTATGGATTTGAACAATTTAAGGAAACTTTAGCACAATTATTGTAACAGGCTGTTTATCTGGAGCGATCGCAAATGGTCTCAATCTAGCTTTCTTGTTTGCTGACGGCAATTGCTAACGAGAGACAATTATGAATTTAGCGGCAACTTATCAAAAACAATTACTCGAGAATATTCGTTCGATGTTTTGCGATCGACCGTTAAGCCTCGCTGTCGAACGAGCATATCTGCAAACACCGAGACATTTATTTGTCAAACGCTATCGAGATTGGGGTTCTCATATTTGGTACGAAATTAACGAACAGACTTTAGAGCAACATTTATCAATGTTGTATGCCAATCGATCGCTAATTCTTTTCGGAGAAAATGATGCCCATATCCCCTCGACTATTTCTCAACCTTCTTTGGTGCTAAAAATGCTGGATATGCTGGATATTTCCCTCGGCGATCGCATTTTTGAATTAGGTGGGGGCAGTGGCTGGAATGCAGCCCTAATGGGATATTTAACTGGGCAATCCGGTCATGTTTATAGCTTGGAAATCATTCCAGAAATGGCAAGAATGGCATCGGCAACCCTTCGCACTTTAGGCAGACACAATGTTAGCACGATCGAAGGAGACGGCGGCCAAGGATATGCAGCCGGTGCGCCTTATCAACGGGCGGTATTTACTGCCGGAACTTACGATCTTCCTCACTATTTTTACGAACAAATTGAAAATAATGGCTTGCTCCTTGCCGTTCTCAAAAATGAAGGGATCGGCGATCGTTTTGTCCTTTTGCAAAAGCGAGATCGTTGTTTTGTTTCTCTCGAAGGATTGCACCCTTGTAGCTTTGTGGAAATGACGGGACAATATCAAGGAGATGAAATCAGTGCGATCGCGGTAGAAGATCTGCCAGAATGGGAAGAGTTGCAACAATTAGAAGTATCGAGAATGCCTTTTTGGTGGGGAGGGAAAGGGAACGATCTCTGGCTGGGGAAAACATTAGGAATTTATTCATTTCTAAGAATTACAGAACCCAATTTTCGATTCTTCAAAGCGAAAACTCGCCCTTTCCGTTATTTTGGACTTTGGGATCGAGAAAATTACTCCTTAGTTTTGGTTCGAGATGATTATTTAATCGCTTATGGTAATGAGATCGCTCGCGATCGCTTAATTAAGAGTTTAAAGCATTGGGTTGAGTTAGGAATGCCAAGTATTGACAGCTTTCAGTTAAAAATTTACCCCATTGATTTTCCTGTAAATTTAGAAAAAGATCGATGGCTTGTCAAACGAAAAGAATCTCAATTTCTGTGGAGCTTAGATAATGAATAATAAACAACCATTATTCATTATTCAAGCTGCGTTGAGCTTCGATCGCAACTTGTTCGATTTCGTCCTTGCTTAATTGTTCTAAAATAGGTTGAACGTCTTCTCCACCCAGATAGCTCAATGCTTGGGCGAGACGATGGCGAATTTGCCAATCTGGATGATCGACAAAGGGCAGAAGTAAAGGAATAGCACGGCGATCGCCCAATTCCCCAAAAGCACCCACGGCGGTAGATTGCAACAAACCATTATCAGAAGCAAGGGCATTGGCGAGAAGGTCAAACCCACGAGGGTCCCCCATTTCCCCTAATGCAGCAACGATACTAAATTGCAATAACCATTCGGAAGATTCTTGGTAGGCTTTTTGCAAATCTACAAAGCCTTCCGTCAATTTGAGGGCGGCGATCGCATCGGCTGCGGCGGCTTGTACGTCGATTTCTGGGTCGTTGAAAAGGCGATCGCGCAAAATTTCCAGAGATTTCTCTCGGTTGGCTCCACCGAGACTATCCATTTGACTGACTGCCGCATAGCGTACTCGCACGCTACTATCAAGAATGAGGGGTTGGAGCATTGCAAAGGCGATTTCTTGGGGCAGCTGTCTCAATTGATTTAAACCCTTAATGCGATCGCCGTAATCTTCAGATTGCAATAAAGTTTGAACGGATTCTGGAGTCATTTCAGTTATCAGTTATCAGTGATCAGTGAATAGTTATCGGCGAACAGTTATCGGCGAACAATGAACAAAACAAAAAAGAGGCGAAATGGTTTGACTCAATTAATCGGCAGCCATTGCTCGGATGATATCGCCGTGACTTAAAATACCAATAACTCGCTCTTCTTCATCGACAACAGGAAGCCGACGAACGTGCTTTTCGTGCATGAGTTTGGCAGCTTCTCGTAATAAAGTATTAGGGTTCGTATAAATAGGCTTATCGCTCATCACTTCTTCTACCGTTTGTCCTAGGGCTTTGTGAAGCTCTTTTTCATAACGAGCCGGATTTTTGAGAAAAATCAACCCATCTAAGAACATAATGTAGGGTGGAGGTTCTGCTCCAGTTTCCTGCCACATTAAGTCCGAGTCAGAAATTACCCCCACTAATTTTCCCGACTCATCCACGACGGGTAAACCGCTAATTTTTTCTCGGGCGAGAATCTGTAGGGCATCCTTCAACGGTGTTGCTGGAGTCACTGTAATGGGATTGGGGGTCATAAAATCAGTAACGGTTTGTGACATAAGGAGGTAAAAAATAAATTGAATGAGATGTTAGAGTTTGATTTCGCAAAAGTAGGCAAATCTTTATACTTATATTTTGAACCCTATTTTACCCATTTCTTCTAGATGTTTAAGAAAACTTAATTTTTAACCCCAAAAAATAGATCCTATCCTCTTTCAAAGAGATAATAAAGACAATTTTGCTGATATCGAATCTCTATATTACAAGATTGGTGTTATTCATTGCTCATTGAAATGATGGTTTTTGATTAATCTTTGAAAGCGAGAACGATCGTGGAGAAAAACAAAATTTTCATCGTTTTTTGCAATTTCTTTCCATTGCTTTCCTCCTTTTAAAGAAATAGCTTCTTCTAAGCGATCCAAGGCTTCTTCGGCTTGTTCTTGCCGGGCATAACAAATGGCTTGAGCGTACCAAACTTCCGATTCCCTAGGATTTCGTTGAATGGCAGTGTCAAAATGAGAGATCGCTTCTTCATAACGTTGTAAGCGTTGCAGAAACACCCCGCACTGATACCAGCTTCGATAATCTTGGGGCTTTAATTCAATGATTTTTTCATAAGATTGAAGCGCTTCTTCATGACGTTCTAATTTTCCCCAAAGAATTGCACTCAAAGACCAAGTTTCCGTTTTTTCGGCATCGATCGCAATAATATGCGGAATCACTTCTAATGCTTCTTCATGTCGTTGTAATATTTGCAAAACCAAGCCCTTATGATACCAAGAATATTGATGTTGGGGATGATTTTCTAGAATGCGATCGTAAAAATTGAGCGCTTCATCATATTGTTGGCGATGTTCTAAAATCAAGCCTTGATATTTCCAATCTTCAATAGCATCGGGTTGTAATTCTTTGAGGCGCTCGTATCCGATCGAGGCTTCATCATATCGTTCTAAATGATGCAAAAGATAAGTTTTATCGAGCCATGCTTCATAATAATCCGGTTTGAGTTCAATTGCTTGGTTATACGCAGCGATCGCGCGATCGTATTTTTTCAACTGAGCGAAATTTCTCCCCTTTTGATATAACCCTCGTTCTTTACTTCTAAAAATAAATAATACAACTAACAGCCCGACAATTAAAACGGCTGAATTGCTTTGAAACAATTGAAAACCCATTACCATTGCTTGAAGAGGAACGTGTAAAAAGTCCCCGATCGCATAAGAAACCGACGAGAGAAACTGATTGAAGGGAGCGAAAAACCAGAGCAAGGCAATTAAAACCAGAATTCCGTATTTCCCAAATTTACGACCTTTTTGTTGCAGATCGGGTGGCAACCAAGGATCGATAATACCATAACCATCAAGAGGAGGAATAGGCAGTAAATTAATTAAAACAACATAAATGTCGAGAAAAATTAAAAACGCGATCGCCGACCAAAACCAATGGATTGTTTCGCTAGCAACCCAACCCGACCAAAAAGGAAATGATAATCCCAAAGCCGCTAAAAAACTGGCAAAAGGACCCGCCGCAGAAACACCGCTATCCCATAAACGACTTCGCAAGCGAGAGCGATCGATATAAACAGCTCCTCCAGGCAGGGCAATGCCTCCGATTAACAGAAAAAATAGAGGCAGAGCCAAACTTAATCCCGGATCGGTATATTTAAGCGGATTAAAAGTTAAATAACCCTTATCTTTAACAGATTTATCGCCCCCCCAATAAGCAACAATAGCATGACCAAACTCATGCAAGCAAAGTGAGAAAATCCAGCCGATACAAACAATTAAAGCGATCATTATTGTTGGTTATTAGTTATTGGTTAACTCTCTTTCAGACCTGAACCCTACACTCTATTTTCCTCCCAACAACGATAAGGAAACTGGACTAAATTGGCATTAAAATAACGAGAGTCTCCCGATACTTCCCGTCCGATCCATTCTGGGATCGCGATCGCTTGCCCTTCCTCGGTTAATTCAACTTCAGCTAAAATTAATCCTTGATTTTCACCACTAAATTCATCAACTTCCCATATTAAATCGTCAAGGGGGATTCTGTAGCGTGTTTTTTCAATGAGAGGGCGATCGCACAACCCCGCCAGCATTTCTTCCGCTTCGTCAACAGGAATGGCATATTCAAACTCCTTACGGGAGAGTCCAGTCGTTTTTCCTTTCACGGTCAAATACGCGCGATCGCCAGCTACGCGCACCCGCACCGTACAATCGGGAGCAACAGATAAATAACCCTGACGATATCGCCTGCGAGTCCCCAGCGATCGCCATTGTTCCCCCTTGACTAAAAATTTACGCTCGATTTCTCTTCCCATCATTTTTCGATCGCCTCAAACATCTCGCTCTCGATTTTAGCGTTGAAAATTGCTGCGATCGTCAAAGCATCCTAACAAACTGACTAATTTTCTCCGAGTGGGAGAAATTTTCAGGACGAGTTATGGTAGAAGAGAAAACCAATTCGCAATCCTAACAAAATTGAGATAAGGAGTCAATGTAATGGGAAAAAGCAGTCGTCAAGCAGAATTCAACGAGGATGATGTCATTGCATTTGGTGATGATGCTTTTAAAATTGGAAAATTCAAACAGGCTCTGAAACAATGTTTTGGTTATGATTTTGGCTATGGATTAATCGGTCTTCTAGGCAATCAAGGCATCAAAATTGATAAAACGCAAGTGAGTCCGGAAGGGGAACAATCCGACTTTCTCAAATGGTTTAATGAAGGCGTAGAGTGCGAAGTTCTCAAAACCGATGCCAAAGGCTGGCGCAAAGCCAAAGTTAAAATTAAAGTTGCTGTTGAATTCGTACTTGATGAATCCACCTCAACCCATCAAGAACCAATCTCCCCTCTCAATGACCTCAACGATCTCGATGTGGACGAAAGCGATGCGACGGTGATCATGTTCGGTGATGGCTAGCAATAATTGCCACTCAACTAAATGTCGCGAGGGGTCTCCCGCTAGACCTGAAAGGTTAGCGGTGAGAGGAATCGCGATAAAAAAAGAAACCGACTGAAAGGAGTCCTTAAAAAATATTGTTTTTATCAAAATACGGATTGATTATTATTAATTTTTTTGCTATAAGTTAAATATGATTCTAACTTATAGCTACCGAATTAAACCGACCCTAGAACAGGCAGAAAAGATTGATGATTGGCTCGAACTTCTACATCGCCACTGGAACTATGCCTTGGGTCAAAGATATGACTACTTGAGACAAACGCGCTCTCAAGCGGATCGCTGTAGCTTAGTTTCAGAACGGACATCTCGCGATTCTGAGGAAACCTCAGAATGCGTGTCCTCATCGATTGGCGAAATTCCCGAACCGATTAATTATTACACTCAACAATCTGCACTTAAAGAAACAAAAATTCTCTTTCCCGATTACAAGGAAATTTACTCAGAAGTGCAACAAATCAATCTACAAAGATTGGACAAGGCATGGAAAAGATGGAGAGTTCCCGATAAAAATGGAAAGCGAGGAGGGCGACCAAAATTCAAGAAAGCAGGACAGTTGAGATCGTTTGAATTCTCGCGAGTTAACCATCCGAAAGCTACGATTAAATTTGATGGGAAAAATCTGATAACGACACGATTAGGGACAATTCCGATTATCGTTCATCGTCCCATTCCGGAAGGTTTTGAACTGAAAACAGCATCAATTGTTAAGAAAGCGAATGGTTATTATGTTTGTTTAACCGCAAAAGATGAACGAGTACCAGAACCTTTGCCGTTAGATAAAATCAAAACAGCAATAGGCATTGATGTGGGATTGAAGGAATTCTTAACCACATCTGAGGGTGAAACCGTTCCCATTCAGCAAACCTATCGCAAGGCACAAAATCATTTAGCACGTCAGCAAAGGAGGCTAAAGAAGAAAACAAAAAGGTCAAAAAACTATCAGAAACAACAAAACAAGATTGCCAGAATTCATCAACGAATTCAGCGACAAAGAAAGGATTTTCAATACAAAATAGCCAATTGGTTAACGAGATGTTATGACTTAATTGCGGTTGAGGATTTAAACATCAAAGGATTGGCAAGAACCCGACTGGCTAAGAGCATTCTTGATGCCGCATGGGGACAATTCATGACTATCTTGGAGGCAGTGGCAGTAAAATGCGGCGTTCGGGTAGTGAAGGTAAATCCTCATGGTACAAGTCAAGACTGTAGCCGTTGCGGTACGAAAGTCCAGAAAACTCTCTCGGTTCGCACTCATCAATGCCCGAAGTGTGGATTGGTGATGGACAGAGATGAAAATGCAGCAGTTAACATTCTTAATCGAGCATTAAAAGAGATACAGGCGGTGGGTCTCATCGTGAGGGGCTGCGGGCGGAACTTGCGTCCGCCCTTTAAAAGCCCCGTCTCTGCTTGTGGAGGCTTAGGCAATAGTCAGCCCGAGAAGCAAGAAACTTCTAGAAAAGAGTGGGTTCAACTCAGTCTCTTCTGAATCGGGTAAGGTTTGGGAATCGCTTCCCTCCCCTCCCCTAAGAACCGGACGT